>CAZEYJ010000061.1:0-2607 GCA_964516795.1 uncultured bacterium | reverse complement strand
CACACAAGAAACACAAGAACCAGAACATGAAAAAAAACCTCTCACCCCTCCTGACGCCCATCGCCCTCATCATCCTGAAACGATAACAAAAATTGCTGATCTGCAAAGGATGAATATCGATCAGCTGACCCATTTTGCCCGCAATATTGGACTAAAGAACCTCGGAGCCCTTACAAAATCGCAAATCGTTTTCGAAACGGTCAAGTACCTCTCTGAAAGGCCAGATCAAGTGCTCGTCGGCGAAGGCGTTTTAGAAGTTCTACCTGACGGATTTGGCTTTTTAAGATCCCCGAACTACAACTACCTGCCCTCGGCAGAGGACATTTATGTCTCTCCCGCCCAAATCCGCCGCTTCGACCTGAAAAAAGGGGATACCGTCTATGGGACCATCCGCTCCCCTAAAGACAAAGAAAAATATTTCGCCCTTTTGAAAGTCGATAAAATTAATAACAAGCCGCCAGAAAGAGCGCGCGAGCGTGTCCTCTTCGAAAACTTGACCCCCCTCTATCCGAGCTCTCGACTCGTCATGGAAACGACAAAAGAACGGATGACAACACGCGTCCTCGACCTCACGGCCCCGATCGGCAAAGGCCAGCGCGCCCTGATCGTCGCCCCCCCTCGCTCCGGAAAAACGATCATCATGCAAAATATTGCAAATGCAATAGCGACAAACCACCCGGAAGTTGTCCTGATCGTCCTGCTGATCGACGAGCGCCCTGAAGAAGTCACCGATATGGTCCGCAGCGTCAAAGGGGAAGTCGTTTCCTCGACATTTGACGAACCGCCGGAGCGCCACGTCCAAGTCGCTGAAATGGCGATCGAAAAAGCACGCCGTCTTGTCGAATACGGCCACGATGTCGTCGTTCTCCTCGACAACCTGACACGCCTTGCCCGGGCTTATAACACCGTTCAACCCCACTCTGGCAAAATCCTCAGCGGCGGTGTCGACGCGAATGCAATGCACAAACCTAAACGGTTCTTCGGCGCTGCACGCAATATTGAAGAAGGAGGATCTCTTACCATCATTGCAACGGCCTTGATCGATACCGGCTCGCGGATGGACGAAGTGATCTTTGAGGAATTCAAGGGTACAGGCAACATGGAGCTTGTCCTCGATCGCCGATTGGCCGATCGAAGGGTCTTTCCTGCTATCGACATCATTAAGAGCGGAACGCGCAAAGAGGAGCTTCTTTACCATCCCGATGAACTGGAAAAGATCTATCTCATGCGCCAAGCCCTTGCTGATTTGGCTCCGCTCGACGCGATGAACCTTCTCGTCGGCCGCCTGAAAAAGACAAACAGCAACATCGAATTCCTGCTTCAAATGAAGGACTAGAAAATTCTGTAAATCCCGTTCTTTAAAGACTTCGGGAAAGAAAAAAAATAACAGGCCCTAGAATAGCCAGGATAATTTTCCCTCCCTGACTATCCTAGGGTCTGTTATTTTTTTCTTCTGTTTTTTAAAAATGGTCAGGATGCCAGCGGCAGATAACAAATCGGTCTCCGAGCTCCGGCATTGCATCATAGGCATTGACGGGAATCCGCTTTTTTTCATTCATAATCTCTTCGATCCGCTTGAGCAGTGACTGTTTGATTACCCCATGACCGAGCAGGCTTTCAATCGAATGGATGGAATCAAAGACGATCACAACATGTCCTTTCCAGACGATCAAGTCCAAAGGTTTGAGCCTTTCCACAATTTCCTGTGGGGTTTTCCCTTCAATGTCAATAGGCTTGCCATAATAGACCAGCTCAGCCGTGTTGCGCGGCGTCATTCCATTCGTCGCATAATAAAGAAGGCCGGAACAATCGACTCCTTTGAGCTGCCATGTATCAGCAATCAAAGGATCGACACGGGATAGATCGATGCTAGGCGGATAATAGTCGAGCAAAGAGGGGATCCCAAAAGGCCAAGTCCCTCCCCAAATGTAACGGACATCGAGCACCGACTGCATCGTGTCCAAAACCTGTGAGATCGAAGGCAGCTCCTTTTTTTCTTCCTCTTTTTGAGGAGAAAACTCTAAAAAGCGCCGATCGACATAAACCTCCTGCCCTGGACATTGAGCAATAGAAGCCCGGACAATCTCATCGGGCAGCTCCTCCAGAACCCTAAATTTTTCTCCTTTTAACGCAACAGTTTCAACCGCCCTTAAAAGATTCCACGAATCTAAAGAAAGCGTTTTGCCGGAAGGCCCGCCAAAGGAATCTCGGAAACTAGGCGTATTCAATACCGGCGTTGGCTCTTTAGCAACAGCATGAATGGGATAAAATAGAGAAGACATAAGAGGCCACCAAGTTAAAAAATCGACAAAAACTTAATTTTAGAGACTGTCTCTAAGAATCTTTAAAATTTACAAATAATCAGATGGTTGCATATGTTTTTATACCAGCTTTTATACCGTATAGCGAAAATAATCTTTCAAAGTCTGCTTTATCAAGGGAGGCTGCCATGAAAACCTTAGAAACTACTATGAAATTCAGATATTGTCCTACACTTTCCCTCTTATTTTCAATTATAATTTTGATCCTCGGGACATCGTGCCAGCAACGCTCTTCGCAAACAGACTCACGTCCAGCTAAAACAATCGAACAGCTCAGGCTGAACCT
>CAZEYJ010000060.1:0-5302 GCA_964516795.1 uncultured bacterium | reverse complement strand
CGCCTTCAACGCTGCCATTTTATCCTTAGCCGTCCCTTTTCCGCCAGAGATGATTGCTCCTGCATGCCCCATGCGCCGCCCTGGAGGAGCTGTAGCCCCTGCGATAAAGGCAACGACCGGCTTTTTGCAGTGCGCCTTGATCCACTCGGCTGCCTCTTCTTCCGCAGTGCCTCCAATCTCTCCGATCAACAGGATCCCGTCTGTCTCCAAATCTTGCTGGAATAATTTTAACACATCGATAAAGTTGGTCCCGTTCAAAGGGTCTCCGCCAATGCCGACGCAAGAAGACTGTCCTAGTCCTAGCAAAGAAGTTTGCCAGACTGCTTCGTAAGTGAGTGTCCCCGAACGGGAAACGATCCCGATCCGGCCTCGTTTGTGGATATAGCCGGGCATGATGCCAATCTTGCATTCGCCCGGTGTGATCACGCCGGGGCAATTGGGGCCGATCAAACGGCTCTTTTTGCTGCCCCGCATCACGCGGCTCACTTCGAGCATATCCTTGACCGGGATCCCTTCGGTAATGCACACGATCAAAGGGATTCCTGCATCTTCCGCTTCCAAAATCGCATCTGCGGCGTAAGGGGCCGGCACAAAAATCACGGACGCGTCACAATCGGTGGCTTTCTTGGCATCGTAGACCGTTTCGAAAATGGGAAGCCCCAAGATCTCCTGCCCCCCTTTTCCAGGAGTCACGCCTCCGACAAACTTGGAACCGTACAATAGGCATTGCTCCGTATGGAATTTTCCTGCTTTTCCTGAAATCCCTTGCGTGATCACTTTGGTGTTTTTATTCACTAGAATCGGCATCACAATCTCCACTATTTTTTGAGCGTTGCGCAGACTTTTTCAGCAGCCTCTGCAAGCGTATCTGCCGTCACAATCGAAAGCTTCGACTTTTCCAATAACTTCTTCCCTTGCTCGACATTCGTCCCCTCCATTCTGACGACAAGAGGAACGCGAAGGGCCATTTCAGATGCGGCATCAACAATTCCTTCCGCCAAGGTCGCACAGTTCATAATCCCGCCAAAAATATTGACAAGGATCGCTTTGACTTTGGGATCGCTTAAAATGATCTTAAAAGCTGCCGCCACTTTTTCTTTCGAAGCTCCGCCGCCCACATCTAAAAAGTTAGCCGGTTTCCCTCCATAGTACTGAATGATGTCCATCGTGGCCATCGCAAGGCCGGCCCCGTTGACCATGCAACCGATGTTGCCGTCTAAAGCGATATAGGCCAGGTCGAATTCCTTTGCGGCGACCTCATTGGCTGAAACCTGCGTCGGGTCGTAATAAGCGCAAATGTCGGGCTGTCGGTATAGAGCGTTGTCATCTACCGACAACTTGGCATCAAGAGCCCAGAGCTTCCCATCCGTCGATTCGACAAACGGATTGATCTCCAAAAGAGAAGCATCCGTATCGATAAACGCTTTGGCAATCCCGCGCGCTATCTTAGCGCCTTCTTTGGCCTGCTCCCCTTTCCACCCCATGAACTCGCACAAGCGCACCAGTCTAAATCCTCGCATCGATCCGTCGAACTCGATCGGCAGCTTAAGGATCCTATCGGGATGTTTTGCAGCGACCTCCTCGATCTCCATCCCCCCTTCAGGCGAGGCGATCAAAATCGGAACAGCTTTTTCCCTGTCAATAACGGCACCCAAGTAATACTCTTTTTTAATATCGACAGGCTTGGTGATCAGCACCTGATGGGCGATCACCCCTTCAGGCCCTGTTTGATTGTTCACCATCTTCATCCCAATGAGCTTTTCAGCCGCCCTGATGATCTCTTCCGGGGTTTTCCCGAACTTTACCCCTCCGGCCTTTCCCCTCCCGCCGGCATGCACCTGGATTTTCACGACCCCCTCTTTCAAGTGGAGGTGGCGGATCGCCTTTTCCACTTCTGAAACCTTGGTCGCGACGGCAAATTCAGGGATCGGGATCCCATAGCGCAGCAAAATTTCTTTAGCCTGATACTCATGTGTATTCATAATTTTCCCAATATACTGAAACCTCCTTATCTGATAGACTTATTTTTCGATCAACTCTAAAAATTCGTTAACATGCTAAAATTTCTTAAGTCGAGTTTCCAGAAAGTCAAAAGCGCCCTTTCCAAAACGCGATCACTCCTCTCCCAAAGAATTAAAGCACTTTTTGGCAAACCTTGGAGCGATGCAACTTTTGAAGAACTCGAACAGATCCTCTTCGAATCTGACCTCGGTTCGCAGTGCGCGACAGAATTTGTCGACCACCTCCGCTCCGCCCTGCGCACCAAGCCAACCAATGAGATCAAAGAGATCTTGGAAATCCTCCAAAGCCATGCCCTTAAAATCCTCAGTGCCCCAACGCAAAACCCTTCACGCTCCCCGCAGACAGGCACCCCTCTTGTTATCCTGATCGTCGGCGTCAATGGGAGTGGAAAGACCACATCGATCGCCAAACTGGCCAAGCATTACAAAAACGAAGGAAAGCAGGTGATCGTCGCTGCCGGCGACACCTTCCGCGCCGCTGCAATCGACCAGCTCACCCTTTGGTCTGAACGGCTCGGTATCGACATCGTCAAATCAAAACCGGGAAGCGACCCTTCCGCTGTCGCTTTCGATGCCCTGACAGCCGCCAAGGCGCGGGGGGCCGATGTCGTCCTGATCGATACGGCAGGCCGTTTGCAAAATAAGACCGACCTGATGCAAGAGTTGGAAAAAGTGCGCCGCGTCTGCGCAAAAGTAATCCCTGAAGCCCCTCACGAGACCCTTCTTGTCCTCGATGCCACAACAGGACAAAATGCGATCGACCAAGCCAAAACCTTCCATCAGTTCACCCCGCTGACAGGGCTGATCTTGGCCAAGCTTGACGGCTCTGCAAAAGGAGGGATCGTCTTGTCGATCTATAGACAATTCGGCATTCCGATCCAATGGATCGGCACAGGAGAGCAAGCTGACGATCTAGAGCCCTTCAATCCCCAGACCTATGTCACCGCCCTCTTTTCCATTGAAGATTAACGGATAAACGTCTAGCCGCGAAGAAAGTTAGATTAATAATTATGCTCAGGATCATTGACACGGCAATACCGCTTGTTCTTGTCAAGTCCGTCTAACTGGGCCATCTCTTCCCGGGTCAAGGAAAAATCAAACACCTCGAGGTTGTCCTTCAAATGCCGCTCAGAAGAAGCTTTGGGGATCACGGGAATCTCTTTTTGGACAAGCCAGCGCAAGATCACCTGAGCCCCCGACTTGCCATGACGCGCGCCGATCCTGCTGAACAGCGATTCTTCAGAAAGCAGTTTTCCCTTTCCGAACGGCCGATAGGAGATCAGTTTGATCTCATGGGCGTCGCAATAATCTAACAAAGCCTGCTGGTTCAGATAAGGATGAAATTCCACTTGATTGGCAAACGGACGGTAGCCTGCTTTTTCCAGGTCTTGCAAATGGTGCACCGTGTAATTGCTGACTCCGACGCGGCGCACCTTTTTCTGCGCCACTAACTTCTCCATCGCACCAAATATCGCCTCCAAAGGAAAGGTCCTGTCCGGCGCATGGATCAAATACAAGTCGAGATAATCGGTCTTAAGTTCTTTTAAAGCTCTATGGCACGCCTTTTCTACCGACAATTCAGGCTTGTGGGGATCCACCTGCTCGCTTAAAGCCAGTTTCGAAGTGATGTAAATTCCGTTCCGGTCGTTTCCTTTGATCCCTTCGGCGACAGCCTCATGGTTCTCATAAAGATGCGCCGTATCGATATGCCGATATCCTAAATCCAGTGCAAGCCGAACCACCTTTGTGCATTCATGGCCTCTTAAATCCCAGGTCCCGAGTCCAATTTCTGGCAATTCCATAAAAACCTCTAGACGCTCCTTGTGGTCTGTGACAAAAGTTTTTGCAGCTATTTTTGCGTCTGGGCCGGTTTCTTTGCAATTATCGGATTTGCAGACAGATCGCGCCGACAAATTCTTGCGCCTGACGCCCCCACGCAAAAGGAACGACAAGCTCCCCCTGCTTCCTTCTAACAGTCACAGAAGCAGTCCCTGTTTCTTCCCCCTCTACTGAAGGCCAAAGAGGATATTTAAAAGAACCTTGGCTGTCTGCCTGAATAGTCTCTTGGCTCGACTTCTCCCCTGACCGACAGAGGACTTGAAGCTCTTCTTCTGAACGAAACCCTTGACCGACACACACAAAGGCTGCGCCTTTTGCATCCAGAATTTCAATGGCGACCGAAGTTCCATTTTTGGAGACCTCGATCGGAAATGGAACAACAGTCGTCATCACTTCTTCTGAGCGGTCTTCTGAAAACATCGAGTAGCAGACTTTCTCCCCTTTTCTCAGAGGAGTAATGGCAAATGGGGCCGCTTCCTTTAAATCACCTTTCAGATCAACGATCAAATGCCCATTCCTATTCGACTTATAATCTAATACAGGAGTCTTTGATCCGTCGCAGTTGCGGATGAACAGAGTATAGTTTTTCCCCGGAGGAAACTGTTCTGCCCTCAGCTTGAGGATATGGATCCTAAGCCCTTCCCACTTGACTTCTTTCCATTTCCTCTGGCAATAGAGATAGGGCTTTTTAGCCTCTTGCTCCCCGCAAAATGCACCACGCGCCGCCAAACACAAGACCACTATCTGCAGCCATCGCAACATATCCATCTCCCTAAGAGATTCCTAGAACCTATCGAAAACAATTCAAAATAATCTGGACAATCGGCGAAAATCTGTAAAAAAATCAGCTTCTTAATTTCGGATCTTGCAGGAAAATAAATTTAAAACAAGAATTATATTTATAATTTCGATCAATTAAATGCGACTATTTATGAGAAACACATTTATATCCAGCTTACTTTTGTTTTATCCACCTCTCTATGCAGATCAGTTTTTTTCTGCTGATTGCCTATTAACAATCGATGGAGAAACCTACGCCAAAATCTATGTCGACGCCTCTCAAGTCGAGATCTCGAAAGAAAAGATCACTGTCCGCCTAGGTAGGGAAGACATCAATCCTGAAATGATCTACACTGACGGAAAGGGGGTCTTTTTTATTGTGCCTGCAAGCCAGGTATGGCAATGCCCCTCTTGCGAGATCACCATTAATTTTACCAGCAGCACCCACTGCTCCCACTGCGGATCGGTCCAATAATGCTCTCTGAGAAAATAGAATCTATCGGCCTGTGGATCGCCTATGCATCGATGCCCCTTGTGACCTGCTATCACCTCACTACATCCAATATCTTTCTCAACACCTCCGCAGAAGACGCTGCAGGACTCGAAAAATGGGGCAACATCGCTCTTGCCCCTGTGCAGTATATGCTGGCCGGAGAAACCGC
>CAZEYJ010000059.1:0-5844 GCA_964516795.1 uncultured bacterium | reverse complement strand
GGGGTCTAAAAAAACAACTATCCGCATTAAAAAACTTTGCAACAGTCTCTTCAGTATCCGTATTTTGTTTAGGGACAATTTTTTCTCTTATTACTGCACATGATGCCTATGGATCTACACATCTTATTCCCTCTGAAGGATCCGATAACTCTCCTGCACATATTAAACCTGCACGCAGCTGTCCAGCCCCAGGCCCTACCTTTTCTTTCGAATACCTGTATTGGAAGGTGGACGCAGAACTATATGCCGGCACGTTACTAGACTATATCGTAGATAATAGCACAGGTTCTGTCATCATAAAAGCCGATCTTCAAAGACAAAAGTTTGACTTCACTTCAGGATTTAGAGCTGGAATTGGCTATGATCTTCCCTATGAGCATTATGATGTGAGTCTAACATGGACCTACCTACAGCCAAAAACAACAAAAAAACTTTCGACTAAACCGCTGCCTCCATCTGGATTTGAAATCGCAGTCGCTCTTCAACTACTAGGAGAAACTGGAGAAGATATAGAAGGATCCGTTGGATCTTTAAAAAGTAAATGGCATATGAAATTCGATATGCTCGACCTACAAATAGGCCGCAAGTTTTTTGTGGGCAAACATTTCTCTCTGCGCCCAAATCTTGGGATGAAAGGGGGATGGATCAATCAAACACAAAAATTTTCTTTCAACAACGTTCCAATTAAAGATGATGATGGGAATCGTCTTCCTGATACTCAAGGATCTGGAAAAAAAACAAACGATTTTAAAGGAATTGGCCCTCTAATCGGAGTTGATATGCGTTACGGATTCGGATCACAATTTGGACTATTTGGAAACCTCAGTGGCGCTTTGCTTTATGGACATTTTGATCTTAAAAACAAGTTTTTTCTAGGAAACACCTCAAATACCGTTCCCACAACAACTATTTTGCAAAATTCTCATAATCGCCTTAGCACAGCTGTTCAAATGTTAATTGGAGGAGATTGGTCTCGTTGTTTATGCAAAAAATGGTGGGTTCGGCTTGGAGCAGCCTATGAAGTGCAGCTTTGGAGCGATCAACTTGGTGCTAATGATTCTCCTCAACAATTAGAGATTGTCACCTACCGTTCGGGAGGCGACCTAGTAATGCATGGACTGACATTACAGGCTCGGTTTAATTTTTAACTAACATCTGGAGAAGATAACACGTTATACCCAAAATGACTTAAAAGTCGGTATTGACGCCAATACCGACTTTTGAGTCATTTTGGGTATATTTATCATTATTGATAGTATGCTCAATGAATGGTCTTTGACATCCTTCCCTTACGTTCTGAATTTGAAATGTCTGCAGACATTTTTGGTGTAAATTTTTTATAAAGAGGACTATGAAAATCTTACTTACTGGAGCTAATGGATACATTGGGACGCGCCTTCTTCCCCACTTGGTAGAAAAAGGGCATGAGGTCTATGCCTTGGTAAGAAGCCGTTCTAGAATTGAAATTCCTAAAAAATTCCAATCTCGTATCCAGGTCATTGAAGCGGATCTCCTTGATCCTTCCTCTTTGCTAAAAATTCCAGATGATATTGATATGGCTTACTACTTAGTCCATTCAATGAGTTATTCCCAAAAATTTTCCGAATTAGAATCTGCTTCAGCAAAAAATTTTGTAAGTCGGTTGGAAAATACACAAGCAAAACAAATCATCTACTTAAGCGGTCTGTCAAATGAAACTCATCTTTCCCGTCATTTAACCTCGAGAAAAAAGGTAGGAGAAATCCTTCAAGAAGGAAAAGTTCCTGTGACTATTTTAATGGCTGGAATCATCATCGGTTCAGGAAGTGCTTCATTTGAAATTATTCGAGACCTGGTTGAAAAGCTTCCGATTATGATTGCCCCAAAATGGCTTAAGCAGCGCACTCAACCGATCGCGATAAGCGATGTTTTAGCTTATCTAACGCTCGTTTTGGGAAATCCCGTCTGCTTTGGACGTTCCTTTGAAATCGGAGGACCTGATGTCATGAGCTACAAAGACCTCCTATTAAATTTCGCCAAAATGCGCGGATTGAAGCGAAAAATTTTTACCGTTCCCGTTCTTACGCCGCGCCTTTCCTCCTACTGGCTTTTCTTTGTAACGAGCACAAGCTTTTCGCTTGCCCGTTTTCTAGTCGAAAGTCTCATTAATAATGCGGTGTGCAAAGAAAATGAAATTCAAACGCTTTTTCCAAGAAAACTACTCTCTTATAAAGAGGCGCTGGAACTGGCTTTTACCCGTACCGAAGAAGATTGGATACCTTCAAGCTGGAAAGACAGCTTAAGCGGATCTACTTTAAATCCAAATCTTTCTATTTATGTCCATGTTCCTAAATTCGGCATCTTGAGAGATATACGCACCGTTCCTTTTTCTTGTCCTATAGAGCAAGTTCAAAAACGGATTTGGTCTCTAGGGGGAAATCGAGGCTGGCTTGCAATCAATTGGGCTTGGAAACTCAGGGGTTTTCTGGATAAATTGGTAGGAGGAATCGGGCTGCGCCGAGGCAGAACTCATCCAACAAGACTAAAAGTGGGAGACGCTCTGGATTTTTGGCGTGTTTTATTAGCAGATGAAAAAAATCGGCGCTTACTTCTCTATGCTGAAATGAAATTGCCGGGTGAAGCGTGGCTTGAATTTGAAATCATCCCTCATGAAACAGGAGGAACTCTGAAGCAGACAGCATCATTTCGTCCCAATGGAGTCTTAGGTAGATTTTATTGGTATAGCCTCTACCCATTTCATACTCTTATTTTTAGTCAACTGGCTAAGCACATCGCAAAAGGATAAAAATGGAAAAGAAATTTCAAAAGTCCCTCTTTTTATTCAGACGCGATTTACGAGTTGAGGATAATACAGGGCTTATTTTTGCATTAAATTCTTCTAAAGTAGTCATTCCTGCCTTTATTTTTACACCCGAACAGATCGAAAAAAATCCCTTTAAAAATGATCATTGCCTGAAATTTATGATAGAATCTCTCAAAGATCTCGAAAACCAGCTCAATAAAAAAGGGGGTAAGCTCTTCTTTTTTAAGGGAAAACCCGAAGAAGTTGTGAGCACATGTATCCGTGCACTCAACATCGAGGCTTTAATTGTAAATCGGGATTATACTCCCTATAGCCTACAAAGAGACAAAAAGCTCGAAAAAGCCTGCACAACGCACCAGATTCCATTTTATTCTTTCGATGATGCCCTCCTTCATCCCCCTGAAGAAACTCTGAAAAAAGATGGAAAACCTTACACGATTTTCACACCCTATTTTCGTAATGCCTCAAAACAGAAAGTATTGCCTCCCATCGAAACCAAAGGGACCAACTACTTTCGTGAATCGATCCCCTTTGCAGAAGATAAATCGGTCTTTCCCAATCCAACTATAAAAAATAGCTTAATCGGGGGCAGATCAGAGGCACTTAAAATTCTCAAAAAATTAGGTTCTTTTGGCCCATATGAAAAGCTAAGAGACTTTCCTGCAGAGGAATGCTTTACACATCTTTCCCCTTATCTAAAATTCACCGTCTGTTCCCCTAGAGAAGTTTATGCGGCAATCTGCCTCAACTTAAGTCCACATCACGAGCGAGTCCGCTCGCTCTACTGGAGAGATTTTTTTACATCAATCGCTTTTTTCTTTCCTCACGTCTTTGAAGGCGCTTTCCATCCCAAATTTAATAAACTCAAATGGTCTTATAACAAAAAAACTTATCAACGATGGTGCGAAGGCTCTACCGGTTTTCCAATTGTGGATGCAGGAATGAGACAGATGAACGAAACAGGCTTTATGCACAATCGCGTGCGCATGATTACAGCCTCATTTCTCATTAAAGACTTACACATCGATTGGCGATCGGGGGAAAAATATTTTGCTAGAACTTTGGTCGATTACGACCCTGCTGTGAATAACGGAAATTGGCAGTGGGTAGCTAGCACTGGATGCGATGCTCAGCCTTACTTTCGCATTTTCAATCCTTGGAACCAGCAGAAAAAATTCGATCCTCAATGTACTTATATTAAAAAATGGATTCCTGAACTTTGCGATGTGCCACCTAAAGCTATTCATGCGTGGTATGAGGAAAAACACCACGGTGGATGCAAAAAATATCCAGCTCCGATGACTCATCATGAAAAGGCAGCAAAAGAAGCTCTTCATGCCTATAGATCAATCTGATTCCGTGGACAACCGCCATACAAAAACGTGCGATAAATCACGATAGTTCCCATTAGCCCAAAAGAGGCACTTTTCGCTATGATCTCGAGAAGTTAACCGCTAAGTAGTAGGGATGCTTAAAATTTATTCCTTACTCTACTAAGTTGTGTTAGGTATAGTATTCCTTTTAAATCTGTCAAAAATTAGGACCGGACTTGTCCCCTTTTACCGATAGTCAGCTTCTTTCTTTGTTGTGCAACAAGTTTGGCATGCAGTCCTTTCGCCCAGGGCAACTTGAGGCAATACAAGCACTTCTAAAGCACAGCCGCCTTCTATGCATTCAACCAACGGGCTACGGAAAATCACTCCTGTACCAGCTCCCTTCCTGTCTTCTTGAAGGAATAACCCTTGTTATCTCCCCTCTCTTAGCCCTTATGCGCGATCAAATTGACCAGCTCACAAATAGGTTCCATATTCCAGCAGCCTCCCTGAACAGCGATCAATCAGAAGAGGAAAATGCACAGGCGCGCGCATAGGTCCTGTCTGGAGCAATCCACATTCTTTTCACATCGCCCGAACAACTCGACCACATCGATCGCTTTGATTTTCTTGTGCAGCTACCAGTCAGCCTCCTTGTGATAGACGAAGCACACTGCATCTCAACATGGGGTCATGACTTTAGGCCAAGCTACAGACATATTCTGCAATTCAGCCAAATGCTAAAAAAAGCACGTCCAGAACTTAAAATCCTGGGCCTTACAGCAACGGCTGACAAACGTGTTGAAAAAGACATTGCTGGGCAACTCTCTTCTTCTGAGGAGCCCGTGCACATATGGCGCGAAACAATGGATCGTCCCAATATCCACCTCTCCGTTATTCCGGCTGATGGAATAGCTAGCAAGCTGGATCTATGTGAGCGTCTTTTATCTAAGCTAGAAGGTCATGGCCTTATCTACTGTGCTACACGTGAAAATGCAGAACTTGTAGCAGAATACCTGGATAAGCAAGGTATTTCCATCATCGCTTACCATGCAGGCATTGAATCAGAGACAAAACGAGCTATCCAAAAAGCCTTTGCACATAACACCTACCGGGTTATTTCTGCAACAACTGCCCTCGGTATGGGTATCGATAAAAAAGATCTACGCTTTGTCATCCATTTTGACATTCCAGGTTCAATCACAGCCTATTACCAAGAAGTCGGAAGAGCTGGCAGAGACGCTCTTAAAGCAGAAGGGGTCTTACTCTATGATACAGCCGATAGAAAAGTACAAGATTACTTCATCGACTCTGCCCTGCCAGCAGCAGAAGATTTTCAAGCAGTTTTAAATGCCATACGCTTAGAAGAAACGCCTCCGCATCTCACATCTATCAAGCGCCTTACAGGACTTCACCCCACACGTGTCACCATCGTCCTTGCCGAGCTTCTCGAACAAAACTTTTTAAAGAAAAAAAGCGTAAAAGGAACACAAGTCTATGAAATCAATGCTCAAGACAAACCCCTAGACCTTAGCCGTTATACGACCCAACATCTCATTAAAAGCGAAGAGCTCAGAAAAATCCTCCATTATGCCGAACAAAAGACAGATTGCCGGATGCAACTTTTACGCTCTGCTCTAGGAGATCTTTCCTCTACAGGATGCGGACGCTGCGATATATGCCAAGGACAAACTCTCTCCATTACCCCCGATGCAGCAGATGCTCTAT
>CAZEYJ010000058.1:0-8879 GCA_964516795.1 uncultured bacterium | reverse complement strand
TCGCTTCAACTAGGGCCGGGGCTAGAGGCAGAGAGATATCACCGACGCCCAAGTTGACTATATCGGCCTGGGGAAATTTTTCTTTCAGCTCGGCGAGCTTAGTTTCGATAATAGGAAAGATATATTCCCGTTTGAGCGATTGAAAGCAGGAGTTGATTTGAACCATGTTATTCCTCTAGAATGGTCTTTTGAGCATTGTACACTGAATGTGGTTTAAAAATGAATGCCATAGAAGAATTGCTCTCTAGGTCTGAGGAGATTGAAAGGAAGATCGGGTTTGTTTTCAAAGACAAAAAATTATTTGTTTTAGCCTTTGTCCACCGCTCTTTTTTCAATGAGCATAGGGATCTTCTCCAAGAGCATAATGAACGCCTTGAGTTTTTAGGAGATTCGGTCTTCGGGCTGATCATCTCGAATTATTTATACCTTCATTTGCCTAAAGAGCCGGAAGGTCATCTATCCCATTTGCGCTCCCAAATTGTTGAAGCGGGGCGGTGTGTCCAATTTGTCCAGCAGCTCGAGATCGCCGAGTATGTCTTGCTTGGAAGAGGCGAAAGGATGAACGACGGAAGGGGAAGGGAGACGATTTTAGCGGATCTGTTTGAAGCGTTGATCGGGGCAATCTATCTTGACGGCGGGCTGGAGGCTGTGAATCAGTTTTTCTTCGGCCATTTCCATCATGAGATCGCAAAGCTTCTTTCTCAGCCGCTTCGCAATTGGAAGGCGGAGCTTCAGGACTATTCCCAAAAAAAATATCAAAAGCCTCCTGTGTACCGGGTCTTAAAAGAGTCTGGGCCGGACCATAGCAAAGTGTTCCATGTCGTCGCTTTGATCGACGAGCAGCAAGTGGGCGAGGGGATCGGCTCTTCGAAAAAAGAGGCGGAACAGGCCGCGGCGGAAAATGCGTTAAGGGCTTTAGGAGAAAAATTCCATGGCTAAGCAAAAAGTGATTTGGAGCTGCACCGACTGCGGCCATCGGCAAGTCAAGTGGACGGGAAGCTGCTCCGTCTGTCAGAAGTGGAATACGTTCGCCCAAGAGATCGAGATCGACGACAAGTGCAAACGCTTTGAGCCTTCCAATAAGCCAGCGGCGCAACCGATGCGTGTCAAAGAGGTGAGCTCGTCAGAGTTTCGGCGGATTTCGACCAAGATGCCCGAGTTCGACCGGTTGCTGGGAGGGGGGATCGTTACAGGTTCGTTAACTTTGGTCGGAGGCGATCCGGGAATCGGTAAATCGACCTTGATGCTGCAGCTAGCCCAGAGGCTCGCGGAGCAGGAATTGACCGTGCTCTATGTGTGCGGCGAGGAATCGGTCGAGCAGACCTCCCTTCGCGCCAAGCGGCTCGGCGTCAGCAGCGATCGCCTCTATTTGCTTAGCGATACCCTTTTTTCCAACGTCAAATTGCATGTGGAGCAGCTTAAACCCGATGTGCTGATCGTCGATTCGATCCAGATCCTGTACAAGAGCGAGCTTCCTTCTTCTCCCGGATCTGTCAGCCAGGTCCGCGAGCTGGCAACGGAGTTTATGCATCTTGCAAAAGGGCTCGGCATCGCCACCTTCCTCATCGGGCATGTGACAAAATCCGGGGAGATCGCGGGCCCGCGGGTCCTTGAGCATTTAGTCGACACGGTCCTCGATTTTGAAGGGGACCGGCAGCATGGATATCGATTGCTCCGCGCGGTAAAGAACCGGTTCGGCCCGACGGATGATATCGTGTTGTTCCAAATGGTCTCCAATGGACTTTCTGAAGTGAGCAACCCTTCCGTCCTTTTCCTTGAAGAGAGGATGAAAGAAGTTGCCGGTTCTGTCATTATTCCGACGGTTGAAGGGACCCGCGCTTTGCTCATTGAAGTGCAGGCTTTAGTGGCCTCTTCAGCTTTTTCTACTTCGTCGCGGAAATCGACGGGGTTGGACCAAAATCGGCTCGCGCTGCTTCTTGCCGTTTTAGAAAAGCGGATGGCCTATCCGCTGCACCATTGCGATGTCTTTGTTTCCGTTGCCGGGGGGTTGAAAATCACAGAGCCCGCCATCGATCTAGGACTTTTAATGGCAATAGCCTCTTCATTTTGCAACAAGCCGATCGATTCGGAAACAGTTGTGCTTGGAGAAGTGGGGCTGGGGGGCGAGGTCAGAACTGTTCCTCGGATCGAAAACCGGATCCGCGAAGCGATCCATATGGGATTTTCCCGGTGCATCGTTCCGCGCCGCAACCTCAAGAGCATCGGAGGGGAGCTGACGAAGAAAATTTCTTTGATCGGAGTTGAAATGGTTGAGGAAGCTATCCATGAACTTATCCGTTAGATCGTCATTGCGCGTTGGAGCTCGCAAGTCCCGGCTGTCCCAAGCGCAAGTTGAAGAGGTTTTTGAGGCGCTGAAATTTTTCCATCCTCACGTCCTATTTGATCCGGTCTGGGTGGAGACGATAGGTGACCTGGACCAGTCGACTTCGCTGCGCACTCTAGATAAGACCGATTTTTTCACCAAGGAGATCGACCGAGGGCTGCTTCAAGGCGATTTCCGCATTGCCGTTCATTCCGCTAAAGATCTTCCTGATCCGCTTGCGGCCGGGCTTCAGCTGATTGCGCTCACAAAAGGAGTTGATCCATCAGATGCCCTTGTGATAGGAAAGAAAGAGCTTCCTTTGGGAGCCCGTGTCGGCACCTCTAGTGTTAGGCGGGAGCAGAATGTCAAAACTTTCCGCTCCGACCTGGCGTGCGCCGATATCCGGGGAACGATTGAAAAACGCTTAGAGCAGCTCGACCAAGGGCTTTATGATGCCGTCGTGATCGCAGAGGCGGCATTGATCCGCCTTCGACTGACCGATCGCCTCCGCGTCATGTTGCCGGGCGATGGCGTCGCTCTTCAGGGGCAGCTTGCCGTGGTTGCCCGCCAAGGCGATGAGGAGATGATCCGGCTGTTCTCTTGTTTAGACACGAGGTGAAGATGAAGACAGTCTTGTATTTAGGGACAGATCCCACCCAATTTGTCCGCCATGGGCAATTTGATGGGCATCTCATTCATTATCCCGTGATCGATATCGTGCCTAAAAGTATTCAAGATCCCAACTTGAAAATGGCATATGATGACCTCGATGAATATACCCATCTCATTTTTACGAGCAAAAACGCGGTCAGGATCTTTTTCGAGCATCTCAGAGAGCTTCAGCGGAGCTTGTCGAAACAAACGATCATCGCTATTGGACCTGTTACAGCAGCCCATTTAACGGCAAGCGGCGCTAGCTGTCATCACCTCGCCGAGCAAGAGACGCAAGAAGGGGTGATCTCCCTGTTGAACCGGCTCGACATGGAAGATGCCTATGTCTTTTTTCCCCGCTCTGCCCTTTCCCGCCCTGTGCTGGCCCAGTATTTTAAAGAGCGGGAGATCAGGTTCCAAGCCTGCGACCTTTATGATACGGCAACAGCCAAGCGTTCTCCTGTGCCCGATCTCAGACAGGTCGACGAGATCGTTTTTACCAGCCCTTCGACTGTCAGGGGATTTGTGGAAATCTTCGGAAAGCTTCCCCGCGATAAAAAACTTCTTGCCATCGGCCCGATTACCGAACAGGCGATCAAGGAGACAGTCTCTTACCCCTCATAAGCTTTTAGTTTAAATACATCCTTCCTGATTATGCTGTTGTTGAGCAGAATGTGGCAAATCGCGTAAGCTGATTTCTTCATGTCTAACTTTTTTTAGGAGAGTGATCTATGACGCAATCTGCACCCTACCGCTTGCCGGATATGCCTTATGATTTTGGCGCTTTAGAGCCGGTCATTTCCGGAGAGATTATGCAACTGCATTATTCTAAGCACCATAACGCTTATGTCACTAACTTAAATGCCGCTTTAGAAAAGTATCAAACTGCTGAATCTAAGCAAGATATGGCAGCAATGATCGCTTTGCAGCAAGCGATTAAGTTCAATGGGGGCGGACATGTCAACCATTCGATTTTTTGGACCAATTTGGCCCCTGTAGGCAAAGGGGGAGGGGAACCTCCTTCAGGTGAGCTTGCCGCAGCAATTCAAAGCGATTTTGGCTCTTTGGAGCAGTGTATTGAAAAATTGAGCGCCCAGGCTGTCGCGATCCAAGGATCGGGATGGGGGTGGCTAGGATTAAATCCTGTTACAAATCGCTTAGTGATAGCGACATGTGCCAATCAAGACCCCTTGAGCACCCAGGGACTTGTTCCTCTGCTTGGGATCGACGTCTGGGAGCATGCCTATTACTTGCAGTATAAGAATGTCCGGGCAGACTACGTAAAAAATATTTGGAAAGTGGTGAACTGGAAAAACGTCGAAGAGAGATTTAAAAGGCGATAGTTTTTTATAGGATTGTTTTCTTATTGCGGCTTTGTTAGTATTTGTTAAAAAATAAGTGGTTTTTTTTATGGGATTATTTTCTCGCAGTAAACCGAAGATCAAGGTTCAATCGGTCAAGAAAGATGGCTATAGCGGGTGGGTTAAGTGCACCCACTGCCACGATATGGTTCACGCCAATGAGCTGCAGCAGAATTTGCATTGCTGCCCCAAATGCAATTACCATTATCGATTGACAGCTACTCAGAGAATAGAGTTGCTTGCCGACGCAGGGAGCTTTCAAGAGCTGTTCACTCATCTTAAGCCCTCAGATCCTTTGAACTTCGTGGATACGGAAGCTTATAAGGACAGGATTGCCAAAGCGCAAAAAAGTGCGGAGCGGGATGAAGCGGCAATGGTGGGGACGGCCCAGATTTTAAAAAAGCGGGTTGCTCTCGGCGTGCTCGATTTTAGTTTCATGGCGGGGTCGATGGGCTCTGTCGTCGGAGAAAGGCTGACATTGATCATCGAGTATGCCGTTGCCCATCAGCTTCCCCTTGTTTTGATCTCTTCTTCGGGAGGAGCTCGGATGCAGGAGTCTTGTTTGTCTTTGATGCAAATGGCCAAAACATCTGCAGCGCTTGCTAAATTGCATGAAGCGGAGCTTCCTTATATTTCTATATTGACGAATCCGACCACAGGCGGAGTGACGGCGTCGTTTGCCTCGCTTGGAGACCTTATTATTGCGGAACCTGATGCACTGATCGGTTTTGCAGGCCCTCGCGTCGTCGAGCAGACGATCCGGCAGAAGCTGCCTCCCGGTGCGCAGCGCTCTGAATTTTTATTGGAAAAGGGAATGATCGATTGCATTGTTAATCGGCATCAATTAAAAGAAAAGCTGTTCCAACTTCTTGAGTTTTTAACGGGCAATGAACGAGTTTATGAAGATAGGGAACCTTTCGAAGCGCTTTGCGATTCCTCTTTAGTTAATCTGTCTGAAAAACTGAAAAAGTTGATTGCGGTCGCGTCTGAAACGGAAGTTGGAGCTGTATCTAAATAACTTTTGAATCATTTCCTATATTAAGAGGAGCTTTATGCAAGAGATCCCTGTTCCGGCCATTTTAGAAAATGAAGAGTGCTTGCCTAGTTATGGATCTGAGCTTGCTGCAGGAGCGGATGTAAGGGCTTATCTTCAAAATGAGCTTGTTTTAGAACCGGGAGAATCTTGTCTTGTGCCGACCGGATTGAAATTAGCTATCCCTAAAGGATTTGAGGTCCAAGTGCGTCCCCGCAGCGGCCTTGCCCTTAAGCATCAGATCACAGTTTTGAACACGCCGGGGACAATTGATGCCGATTACCGAGGCGAGGTAGGCGTCATTTTGATCAATCATGGAAAAAAAATATTTGTCGTTACACCCGGAATGCGGATCGCCCAGCTAGTATTGGCCCCTGTTTGCAAGGCAGTCTTTGTTCGAGAAGAAATGTTAGCTGTCACTTCAAGAGGAGAGGGTGGGTTTGGCCATACTGGCACGCATTAACCAACAAATCGCTTTAGGGATAGCCGATCTTAAAAAAATTTTAAAAAAAGGAGAGGCTGTGACGATATCCAATTACTTGGATCCCCGTCTTATCTCGTTTTTAGATGTTGATGCGCGAGATGATGCGATCGAACATCTCATCGGACTTCTTGAGAAATCGAACAAGCTTCAAGATCGGGATGCTTTTTATCATGCGATATTGGAGCGGGAGAGAATTGTTTCGACCGGAATCGGTCTCGGAGTCGCCATCCCGCATGCCAAGCTTAAGGGATATTCTGATTTTTTTATTGCGGTCGGAATTCAAAAGGCAGAGGGAATCGAATGGAATGCCCTGGATGGAGGCCTTGTCCGCCTGATTTTCTTGATCGGAGGGCCTGAAGACAAGCAGACGGAGTATTTAAAAATTCTTTCCCATCTGACGCAGTCCATTAAGCAGGAGGAGCGTCGAAAAAGACTCCTCAAGGCGGCCACTTCGCAGGAAGTGATCAATTTATTTCACGGATGTTGATTTTCCTGTTTCAAAAAAACCTGCAATCCTTGTAAGAATCTATTTCGAGCCTTTTTCATCACTTTTTAAGGGTTTGTCGCATATGGATCTAAAAATCAAAGATGTCGCAGAGCTATTGAATGTATCCGAGACCACCGTCCGGCGCTGGCTTTCTGACGGGAAAATCCCTGGATACCGACTCAATCATCAGTATCGCTTTAGCCGAAATGAAATCGAAAACTGGATGATCCGCTGCAAATTAAAACCTGTCGATGAGGGGTTTTCCCCTTTCGGAGAAAAGCAGATCTATCCCCCGGTCTCTGAGCATTCGGAGCAGGAGCAGGCGGGGTTGAGAGGCGGGACGCAGCAGTTCAGCCTTTACCGCGCGATCCACCAGGGGGAAGTGTTCAACCATGCGGCGGAAGTGAACAAAGAGGACCTCATCCGCTCAACGACTCAGGCGATCTCTGGAAAGCTGGGCGTTGACTCAGAGGTCTTATCGGAGCTGCTCTTGGACAGGGAGGCGCTTATGCCCACGGCGCTCAATAATGGGATAGCCGTCCCCCACACCCGGGAGTTTTTGACTAAAGGCCCTTGCGACACGGTTGTTGTCGTTTTTCCCGATAAACCTATCGAGTATGGCGCTCTAGACGGCAAGCCGGTCCATGCTCTCTTTTTCCTGTTCGCATGCAGCGATAAGCGCCATCTTCATCTCTTGGCAAAAATTGCCCACCTGTGTAGCGATGAGGTGGCTTTGGAGTTTTTGCGCACTCAGCCTGACAAGAAAACAATTTTAGAATATATCAGGCACTGGGAAGCGTCCCTACGCCATAACGGGGAGTAATTTTCCTGTTGTAAAAATCCTTAGCTGTATATCCTTGGTAGAGAAAGGAAACCATTTAAGGAATTATGGCGAAAGGATTATTTATTAAGAAGACGATTAAGTCATTATTGGATGAGGCTGCCGATAAAAAGCATGGGTTGAAGAGGCATTTAAGCGCTCTGAACCTGACGGCTTTGGGCATTGGAGCCATCATCGGAGCGGGAATATTCGTATTGACCGGCCAGGCAGCTGCTGAATATGCTGGCCCGGGTATCTTACTCTCTTTTATTTTTGCTGCAACGATTTGCGTATTCGCTGCGTTATGTTACGCAGAATTTGCCTCGTTGATCCCGATCTCGGGAAGCGCCTACTCGTACGCTTATGTCACAATGGGAGAGCTCACCGCCTGGATTATCGGGTGGGGATTGACCATGGAATATATGTTTTCCGCCTCAACAGTGTCGGTGGGATGGTCGGGCTACCTTGTGAGTTTGCTCTCAGATATGGGCATTCATATCCCTGCTTGCATCGCTTCGGCCCCTTTGAGCTACGATGTGATTACCGGATGGAAGGAGACGGGGGCGATCCTCAACCTTCCCGCTATGCTGATCGTTGCGATCATGGGACTTCTTGTTGCCGTCGGGATTAAGGCTGCAGCTAGCTTCAATAACATCATGGTCGTGATCAAAATGAGCGTCATCATTTTGCTCATCGGTTGCGGCATTGCTTATATCAACGCTGATAATTTGACTCCTTTTATCCCAGAAAATACAGGGGTTTGGGGACAGTATGGAATAAGCGGCGTGCTTCGGGGTGCAGGTGTTGTTTTCTTTGCCTTCATCGGTTTTGACGCCCTGTCGACCCTTGCTCAAGAGGCCCGCAATCCTCAGCGCGATCTGCCGCGAGGGATGCTGGGATCTTTGGCGATTTCGACAATTGTTTATATTGTTGTCGGCATTGTCCTTCTCGGTCTAGTCAGCTATACGTTGCTCGATGTGCCAGATCCGATTGCTTTGGCAGTCAATGCGCTGGGACCGAAATTCGTCTGGCTTCGTTTTGTGATCAAGATCGCGATCCTTGCGGGATTAACTTCGGTTATCCTTGTCATGCTCCTCGGACAGGCCCGGATTTTTTACACGATGTCGCAAGATGGGCTTTTGCCGGCGGCTTTTGGAAAAATCAGTGAAAAGTTCCACACTCCGTTCTTTGGCACGGTGATCGTCACTCTGGCATGTATGCTGTTCGCCGGGGTGTTCCCGGTCGGCATTTTAGGTCAGTTGACTTCGATGGGCACACTGCTCGCTTTTGCGATCGTCTGCTTCGGGATCCTCGTTCTGCGGTATACGCAGCCCACATTGCACCGGCCTTTCAAAACGCCTTTTGTGCCATGGATTCCTTTAGCAGGAACGCTTGCATGTGTCGTTCAAATGATCCTGTTGCCCGGAGTCACCTGGGTTCAATTGATTGTTTGGATGTGCATCGGCTTTTGGATCTACTCCTCTTACGGCATCAAGCACAGCAAAGTGCGTGCTCTCGCTGCAAAGAAGAAGTAGGACTATTTCGCTGATAGATTTCAAAAAGCGAGCTATCCAAAAGGGGAGTTCGCTTTTTTTTATGCCGCTTCCTTGACGTCCAGATTGTTCTTTTTGCCAGGGACCTGGGAGCCGATCGTGATGTGGAAATCATGCCCTTTGAGCTTCGAGGAAAGCCCATATTTTTCCCTTAAACTTTCGAGTTC
>CAZEYJ010000057.1:0-4707 GCA_964516795.1 uncultured bacterium | reverse complement strand
CTCGTATATTTCGCTCAGCTCGCTGGGCAAGTTAGGGGACAAGTTGGGTTATTAGGTTTTTTTCGTTTTATTTTTTCTCGCAGAAACAACGCACCTCTTAAAATGTGTTTAATTAGTTAATTATTAGCTAGTTAAGTTTTTTATTTTTAATTTAATAAATGTTTACAATTTATTAAAAATGGTATATAATTAATTTAACAATAAAAAAGAAAGGATTGATTAATGGCTCCCATTGTTTTGAGTCAAAGCCCAGAAAATAGTGAAAGATCCCTGCTTCTCCGCGATAAACCAGGGCGCAGTAGTTGGAATGGACTAACGATCGAATTAAGTCCACAAACAAAAACTGTATTAAAACTCGCAGCCCTAGCTATAGGTGCCATTTTTGTTATGGGATTGGGCGCTGGACTTTTCTTTTGTTGTCCCCTAACACTGCCTGTGATGGTGATATCTGCAGTCCTTTTTGGTGCTGGCTTTATTGGCCTTTTGCCTTTAACTGCCAAAATCGGTATCGCGGCTCGTGAACTAAAAGACGCAAAAGACTACCCCCCATCTATTACAGAAGGATTGGCAAATACCGAGTTTTTACAAATGTTATTTGATTTTAAACAAGGCGCTCAAGGTTCATCTCTATTTTTAATGATCATTGCGAACGTTCTTGAATCAAAAGATGAATATCGAGAAAAGTATGCACAAGCCATTGAGGAATTAAGGGAAGCAGCAAATGCGGAACGAAGACAGGATTCATTGGGAAAAGATCGAAGCAAAGAAGCCCAAAAAATTTATGACCACTTGAAGAGCGATGAAGTTCATGTTGCTGAATTAAGAGGCCTCGCCACAGCAACTGATTTTAGAGGTCATTACGTGGGATGTCGTTTTTCTAAAAACCCTAAAGATCCTAATTCGATTATTTACTCAATTTTTAATACTGGGTGTGGTTTGGGCAAGAATCATTTCTATGCCCGCTACACCGATGATAAGGGAGTGCTAGTTGATTATAAACCTGATCTTCAAGCTAGTTGGGAAATTCCTCTTAGTCAATTAACGCCCGAACTGATTGAAAGACTTTTAGATCCTTCTACCCCAATTCAAGAGCGCTATGAAAGCTGTAACAAGCTTGCAGGAGAAGGAAGGCTAGATACTTGGAAAAAAATCATCTATGGGCAAGAAGTCAGAGTTCAGAGGTCCCAAAAAAGTGGCAATTGTACGCTTGAATGGATTTTTGCTTATTTAAAACTGATGATGACACCGCAAGACTATTATGAAATGAGAAGAGAGTTATTTGAGGCGGCTATTAGAGAAGGACTAAAGAATCCTGAAACTCGAACAAAGATTAGAGAAAATTGGGATTCTATACAGAAAAGAATAGAAAGAAAACGAGCTAAAGCTGCAGTAGCTAAGAAAATTGTTTTTCCTCAGCCTCTTCAGTTTTCTGAAGCACAGATCGAACAGGCTTTCCAAGAGGCTCGCCAAACAATCGATCCTCATCTCGAAGAAAAAGCTTATAAACAGGCGCTACTCGTTCATGTTACGAAAAAATTAGGAGTAGACCTGGATCATTACTTTGACTACGACCGCCAAATGTTTGAAGAGGTTGAAAAAGTAGTGGCAAATGGAGACTATAGGCCTCAGCTCAAAGATTATTTAGGCGCCAGTTTTGTTCGATCAAAATGACAAGAGTGCGAAATCTCTCACATCAATGATGCGGTAAAAAAAGCGATTGGCCAGGAGAGCATCAGAAACCGGGCCTAAGTGAAAATGAGCAGGATGTTTCCGTCAAACGATTATGCTCAAAACTGACATGTGTCAGTTTTGAGCATAATCAATAAATTCATTTTAAAAAGACGCCAAGTGACTTCGATGCAAATAGTTCATTATTAATGAATTTTGTTTTGGTTCGAGGGCTGTAGGACCTTAGAATGTTGCTCTACAGTGGATTCCCACTGAAGTTCAGGCTTATTGATGACTTTGACTGCTGCGTTATGGATCGTTTTAATGTGTTCATATTGGGGAGCAGAGATGATCTCTAGCGTGCCTAAGTGTTCTGCCGGCTTTTCATTTCTGGTCCATTTGGCGGCTAACTGGACGTCTTGGTCCACGCTATCTCGATAATAAAACTCAATCTCATCGGCATAGGCTAGGTATGTGTCCATAATGCGCTGGGGAAGCAGTAGCCCTTTTTCCTTGACATCTTGCTCAGTTGTTTGCACAAACGTCTTGTCTCTTTCTTTGATCGATTCCCATCTTACCTCATCAGGTGCTGTTATATGGATCAATCTGATGTGATAGTTTTGTTTTTTGAGGAACTCAAAAAACTTGCCCGTAGCCGGCCCGCTAGAGGTCGTCCCAAAATAGAAGGCGTATTTTTCACGAATTAAATTTGCTAAGATCAGATGGGTTGCAGCATTGGACCCGGGCCTCCACTTATGATATGCGGCTTCGAGGGATCCTTTAGAGCCATCCCCACTTTTGATGTCGGCTTTGTATGTTCTGGTTTGATTTTGTAAGCACACATCATCCGGGCAAATGTAGGCAAAACTTTTACCTAGAGAACGATTTTTGGCCAAATCTTGACGCATTACAATGGTTTTTCCAGCGCCGGGAGCTCCTGCGGTTATGACCGCTAGCTCTTCTTGGACAGGCTGAGTGGACAAAATGTGTTGAAAGAGCTCATTGATGTCTTCATGCAGTCTTGCAGATTCGTTTTCCGTATAGGGCATGGGATGATCAAAGGCTTTTCCTGACAGGAAGCTTTCTAATATGCCTTTGGGCAAGGAGTATTCATATTTTTCCGGATTATAAATGAGGTCCGTGTTGCAGACGTCATAGGCGGTAGCTGCTAAAGTGACTTGAGCAGCTACGTAGATGGAGATAAGCGTTAGGAATCTTTTCATATGATATTTATTCTCCGGGGCGCATCAAAGGGAAGAAGAGGATGTCGCGGATCGAGTGGACTCCCGTGAAGAGCATGACGAGCCGGTCAATGCCGATCCCAAAGCCGCCTGTCGGAGGCATCCCTTGGCAGATCGATTCGATAAACTCTTCATCGAGGGGATTGGCCTCATCGTCGCCGGCAGCTTTTTTCTCAGCTTGGTCCAAAAGCAGCTGGCGTTGGAGCTCAGGGTCGTTGAGCTCTGTATAGGCGTTGCAGAATTCCCCTCCGAGGATGAATGTCTCAAACCTTTCAACGAGTTTTTCACTTCGCTCTTTGGGGTTTCTGTGGAGTTTGCACAGCGGGGTTGTTTCGATCGGGTGGTCGGTGATGTGGTGGGGCTGGATGAGGTGTTTTTCGGCAAATTCTTCAAAGAGAAAGGCGATCAAGCTGCCTCGCGAGGCTTGCTGGACCTCTTTGGGGTCAAGGGTCCCTTTTTCTAGAAGGATTTGGCGCATTTTTGCCTCGTCGATTGCATCGACGTCGATTCCGCCGTAGACTTTGACGCTCTCTTTCATCGTCATTCTTTTCCAAGGGGCTTTGACGCTGATCGTGTGCTCGGGGCCTTCAGGATCTGTTTTGATTGTAAGGTCCGTCGTTCCGAATAATTTGAGGGCGATCTCCTCAAAGAGGTTTTCGATAAAGGCCATTACATCGTTGTAGTCCCAGTAAGCGGCATAGGCTTCGAGCATGGTGAATTCGGGATTGTGGGTCCTGTCGATCCCTTCGTTGCGGAAGACTTTGCCGATCTCAAAGACTTTAAGCATGCCGCCGACAATGAGTTTTTTAAGGGGGATCTCAAGGGAGATGCGCAAGAACATCTCTTGGTCTAGGGCGTGCAAGTTAGTGGTAAAGGGCCTGGCTTCAGCTCCGCCGTAGACGTTTTGCAGGACGGGGGTCTCGACTTCGGTGAACCCGTGATGATCGAAATAAGAGCGGATCA
The DNA here is from genome assembly GCA_964516795.1 of uncultured bacterium. Classification (GTDB taxonomy): domain Bacteria; phylum Chlamydiota; class Chlamydiia; order Chlamydiales; family Rhabdochlamydiaceae; genus Acherontichlamydia. Next base: position 835 of record CAZEYJ010000057.1, on the reverse strand, counting down.
ATTTGAGGATCTTTGAGCGTTGATGAAACGTGGCCATCACATCGGGATGGGCGATCATGTCGAGCCATCGTTTGCGGTAGCGGGTCCCTTTGTCGGCAAGGCCGCTGTGCTTGTCGGGAAGAGGGAGCAGGCTTTTGCAGAGGATGACGACTTTTTTTGCAAAAAGGGTCAGTTCCCCCTTTTGCGTGCGGAAGAGATAGCCTTCGACGCCGAGAATATCTCCCAGGTCGACTTTCTTTTCGAGGAATTTAAGAGGGTTCATTTCAGGGGTTGCGGCATACCCTTCGACTTGGGTCTGGTCCCGATTGAACATGATCTGGATCCGGCCCGTCTCATCTTGCAGGTGGGCGAAGGCATTTTTCCCCATCCCTCTAAAGAGGATCAAACGGCCTGCGGTCAAAACAAAAGGGGTTGTCCCTTTTTCAGCATCTTCGCTATGGCCGATCTCTTTTCCCTCATAATAGGTCTGGAGGCCGCCGGGAGTTGAGCTAGGAGTGAATTTTGCCGGATAGGGGTCGATGCCAAGGCTTCTTAGCTCAGCTAGCTTTTGTGTTCGGTTGCGGAACTCTTCATGGAGATGATAGGCAGGATCTGGGATGTTCATAGTATGATCAAGGGTTAAAAAAAGATAGATCTCCTTATATTAACCCTAGAGCAAGTTTTTAAGAAGAAGTTTGTATTCAGAGTTTCTTTTGCAACAATTTTTTCCGCGTCGTTGCGGCTTTGCGACTGAGAGACTGTCTGCGGATTTGGATTTCGTCGAGTTTTTGGATTATTTTGGCCGATTTTTGATTCTTTTTCAGGGGGTAATATACGTAATGTTGATATTACCCCC
>CAZEYJ010000056.1:0-9070 GCA_964516795.1 uncultured bacterium | reverse complement strand
GTTTTCGGCTGCGTCGGCTTTTCTTCAATCTGTCGATCTGATCCTCGGTCCGTGTCTATGAACACTGCCCCTTCGGATCAGATCGACAGATTAAAGAGCCTTCTTGCCGAATTCCCGATTCTTCAAGTTGTTTCGGTATAGCTTAGTTTTCGAGGAGTCGTTTTTTCAGTTGTAAATGACTCCTTCTTTTTTTCCTCTACTTGTGGTATCTTTTGCTGCAAAAATTTTAACTAGTTTGCAGCATGTCTCATTTTCCGGAAGCGGTCATTTCTATCGAGCGGCTTAGCCGCAAGGGGCGAGGCGTAGGCTTGATGAAAAGGACCCCGCCGGCCCCCGATCTCCAAGTCGATGCCATAGGAGGAGTTCCAGGAGATACCCTGCGCGTTCAGCTAGGCCCTAGGCGGCGTGGCAAGGCCCAAGGGACTATCCTAGAAGTGCTCAACCCCTCGCCCTTGCGCGTCACCCCTCAATGCTCCCATGTCCCCGAATGCGGCGGCTGCGCCTTTCAGGCGATGGCCTACCCTGCCCAGCTCAAGGAAAAGCAAGCTCAGATCGAGTCGCTATTTTCCCCTTTGCTCCCTCAGGGTTCGCAGGTCCGCTCCATCATTCCTTGTGAAACTCCCTGGCGCTACCGGAATAAGATGGAATTCTCCTTTTCTCAAAACCGCGCAGGGGAGCGGTTCCTCGGACTCATGATCGCCGGGTCCAAAGGGAAGGTGCTGAACCTTTCAGAGTGTCATCTGGTCGATCCTTGGATGATCGCCGTGTTGAACGGGGTCCGCTCCTGGTGGGAGCAGAGCGGCCTTGAGTCCTACCGGATGAACGACACAGGGGCGCTGAGGACCTTGATCCTGCGTCAGGGGATCAGGACGAACGATAAGATGGCGATGCTTACCGTTTCGGGCAATCCTGCCTACGCCCTGAAGCAAGCTCAGCTTCAAGGGTTTATCGCCGCAGTCAAAGGGGCCCTTGCTCCCGAGCACCAGGAAAGGCTCAGCATTTTCCTCAGGATCCAGCAGATCCAAAAAGGCTCTCCCACCCAGTTTTACGAAATGCATTTGCACGGGCCTGACCACCTCAGAGAGAAGCTGACGATCGATACAGGGCAGCAGAAGTCCACGTTACAGTTTAAGATCAGCCCGACTTCCTTTTTCCAGCCCAATACCCTCCAGGCGGAAAAGCTCTATTCTACAGCGCTGCAGCTCGTCAGTTCAAGAAAGCGGCATGTCCTTGACCTCTATGCAGGGACGGCAACGCTAGGCCTTGCGATGGCCTTGCAATCAGACCAGGTGACCGCAATCGAGCTCAATCCCCATGCCCTCTTCGATGCCCAAGTTAACCAAGAGGTGAACGGCATAGAGAATATCCGTCTGATCCGGGGGGATGTCGGTGAAGTTCTGGCCCGGCTGATAAGCTCTTCAGATTTTATCCATCCCGACCTGGCCATTGTCGATCCTCCCCGTGCAGGGCTCGATCAGGCCGCCATCGCCCATCTGCTTGCTTTAAGGCCCCAGCAAATCCTTTACATTTCGTGCAATCCCCTGACCCAAGCTGCTAACGTTCAGGAGATCCTCAATGCCGGCTACGCACTTGCCGCGGTCCAGCCGGTCGATCAGTTCCCCCATACCGTCCATATTGAAAATATCGTTTTATTGACCTGTCAATGAGCTTTTTTCTTGCTTTCCCAGAGAGATTGAGGCAAGCTAGTATCCAATTACGTTTAAACATTTTTTTACTTTAAGGGTGGAATTTATGAAAAAAGTTTATGGATTTTTGTTCGGCGCAGCAGCTTTAGTCAGCTCTCTGCCGGTTTTTGCTGACGGAGAAGCTGCTCCGGCTGCTAAGGAGAATAACTTGATGCAGACCCTGATGATGATCGGCGTTGCCCTCGTGTTCTTCTATTTCATTCTGTGGCGCCCAGAGCAAAAGCGCCGCAAGCAGATGGAAACACTGCGCACCTCTCTTAAAAAAGGGGATCGGATCACAGCCATGGGGATCATTGGAACAGTCGTTAAAGTTCAAGAGACCACAGTGATCTTATCGATGTACGACGGCGCTAAGATCGAAGTCCTGAAAGCCGCGATCACCGACGTTCAGTCAGGTCCAGCGGATGAAAAGGCTGACAAGCCTGTTGTTGAAGTTGGCGAGCCTCGCTAAGCTCTCTTTCGATCGACAGCCCGCCTTTTCGGCAAGCTGCAATAAAAGCTCCCCTTAGGAAACTAAGAGGGAGCTTTTTATTTTCTAGAAGAACCCACTCCTTTCCGACCGTTTGGAGGTTCTGCCTTTGTGTAATGTGTTATCCCGGCCAACCGGCCCTGAGATGTGGGAGATCCTTGTCTATGAGTAGCGAGCTCTTTCGCCCTCCGATCTGCGTAAGCCTTCCTTTCTTTTTCTGCTTGTTCTCTTCTTTTTTCTGCCTCTAATTTCACCTGTGCAGCGCGTTTTTCAGAGTTTGCCCAAAACTGTTCTTGTTTCTCAGGATTCCATTGGATGTTTTGTGGAAGGAAAGAGGGATCAGCCTCTTCCTCTTTTTCTCCTTCCAACTCCCGTTTTTCAGGCTCATCTGCTATCGCATTGAGTTCTTCAGACTTTTCTTCTAATGCTGAGAGGGCGATGGCAAGATTTGCTTCCGCTTGCGCTTTTTCTTTTTCGAGGCGCTCAAGTTGACGATGTAATTCATCTTGTTCTGATCTGAGCTCTTCAATGTCAAGTTCAGCATGTTCGAGTCCCTTTTTGGTCTCTTGCTGGGTCCTTTCTTCCGCTTCGAGATCGACTTCGAGTTGGCGAATGATTTTTTCGAGGGAACGTTTTTGTTCTTCTACAGTTCTGGCCAAGTCTTCCTTAGCAGCGATCTCTTCATTTAAGCGCTCGGTATTTCTTTCTAGATCGCTTTGTAAGGTTTCAATCCGATCGGTTGCTTCTTTAGTTTTTCTTTCTCCAGCTGTCACTTCTTCTAACAAAGATGTGATGCGGTCTTCTCTGCTTCTTGCTGTTCTTTCGTGTTGAACAGCTAGTCTTCCGAGTTCAGTGTGCGCAGCTGTGAGCGCTTCGAGTTCTCTTTTTCTGTCTAAGCATTCTCTTTGCAATTCTTCATGTCTTCTGCGCTGAGATTCAGTTTCCTCAGATTGAGTCTGTAAGGATGACTGCCTTGCGCTGAGATCTTTTTCCAATCGGCGAATGGTGTTCTCAAGTTGAACAATCTGGTCTTTTAACGCTCTTTTTTCTCTGTCCCATTCATCAACCAGAGAGTCAAAGCGGCTTTGCAGTTGCTGTTTTTCAAAACCTAAATTTCTGAGAGTTGCTTCAAGGTGTTCAGCTCGTTGCTTGTGTTCACTAGTTTCAGTTCTTAAACGAGAGGCTTCCGATTCTGCATTGAGCTGCTGATCTGTAGCAGCAGCTTTGTCCCTTTCGAGTTCTTCGATGCGTCTAGTCTTTTCTTCGCTTTCACGAGATAGGGCATCGATCCGGCCTTGGCGATCTCTTTGCTGTTCATCAACAGCAGCTTTGTCCCTTTCGAGCTCTTCGATGCGTCTAGTTTTTTCTTCGCTTTCACGAGATAGGGCATCGATCCGGCCTTGAAGGCCTTCAATGCGGGAATCTTTTTCTCCTGCTTCTTGCCGTAATTGTCTGATTTCTTCAGTTAGGGTATCAAGCTGGGATCTGTCGGGTTCCGCAGGGACGACGCGGAGACCTTGCAGCTCGTTTAGGCGTTCATCGATTGAATGTAGGCGGCCGTGGATTCCTCCGAGGATTGAGGAGGAAGAGCTGGCATGGGTGTTTTCTGGAGGGATGCCGAGCTGGTCGCTCAGGCGGGCAATTTGCTGTTGTAAGGTTTGGATTTCTCTTTCTAAAGAAGCGATTTGTCCGATTGGGGTGCCGGGGCTGCGTCTGAGTCTATCGAGGTCGAGTTGCAGGTTGGATAAGTTAAAGCGGGCTACGCGCACGGTGTCTAATGTAGAAGAAGGGGAGAGAGGGGTGGCGCTGCTAGAAAGAGAGCGGCGGTGAGAGAATGGGGAAGTCGGCGATTGGAGGCTGAAGCTCTCATAAGGGGTTCCTCCTAGTGAAGAGGCGCGGTGGCGCAATCGATCTGCTGAGGATCGTCCTCTTGAGCGTCCATGCTGCTGTTGGCATTCTTCAAAAATGCGGCTAGATTGTCTTAGGATCTGTCTGTTAATGCGGATCACATCAGAATTGTTCGCAGAATCAAGAGTGATTGTGATAGGGCTTCCTTCTCGAATTAAGCGATCGTCGTCAGGATTTTCCCGCAGGAGTTGAATTCTGAGAGTTTTAGCGGTGAGGCGGATGTTCAATGAGGTGCCGGACTGGATCTCTGAATCAGGAAACAAGGAGCTAAGCTGTTCTTGAAAAAATCGAGAGTGGACGAGTGCATTGACTTGCTCTGCAACTTGATGCGTTAGCGTTGTTTGATGGGTGCGACACAGAGGCAGTTTGCTTTGATGTTGGCCGTAGATCTTAAAATTGCTGATCTGATCAGCCCGAATGTATGCAGCCATGATAATTACTCGATTTTTATTTTTACGTTATTAACTATTAAAGAGTTGTTGACGTTTAAATTATATTATAAACTGGAGTGATTGTCAATTTAAAAAACATGTTGACTATTCGTGGTTGTTGTTTATTATTTTTTTGTGTTTTAAGAGGTTGAATTCATGTCTCTAAAAGTGGAAAAGTTTATTGTCGAGTGAAATGATAAATTTGCTATGATGGTTATTTTGGCCTGGAGTTGTCCTGGACAATTATTTTTTTAATAAAGCAAAAATTGTTTTTAACGGTTTTAATTCATGATGCTGCGTTTGGTCGTGTGTTTGTTTTTTGCGATGTGCTCAATGGGATTTGCCTCATCGCCCTCGATCTTGTATTTGACCTGGACGCAGGATCCGACGACGACAATGACGGTCCAGTGGCATACCGCGCCTAAGGAGAAAACTTCTGAAGTGCTCTACCGCAAGGCAGGCGATTCTGAATGGCAGACAAAAAGCGGGGGATGTTTGCGGCTGTTAAAGACCGACTATTTGGTCCATACGGTCGAATTGGAGCAGCTGCAGCCCAATAGCGATTATGAATTTTCCATTCAGGGCAAGCAAGGGGCTTACAAATTTCGGACGATGCCGAAAGTTCTTGACCGTCCTGTCCGTTATGTGATCGGAGGCGATGCCTACTATTACTTTGACCGGTTCTACATGATGAATGCGCAGATTGCGGCTCATGATCCTGATTTTGTTGTGGTTGGCGGCGATATTGCTTATTCCTATGGTCATCGAGCGGTGATGAAACGGAAAAATTGGGCGATCGACCGCTGGAGGACGTTTTTGCAGCAGTGGAAAAAGCAGATGGTCACAAGCGATGGGAGATTGATCCCGCTGCTTGCCGTCGTGGGGAATCACGATGTGAGGAAGTTGCGCGCCGATCCTGAGCGTTATGAGGTGATGTTCTATGAGCTATTTGCTATGCCCGATCGGAAGGTCTCGTTCAGGACTCTGGATTTTGGACAGTATTTGAGCTTGTTCCTTCTGGACAGCGGGCATAGTTATCCGGTTCGGGGCCGTCAGGCCGATTGGTTGAAGCAGGGGTTGGGCGAGCGGGAGAATTTTTCTTACAAAATGGCTGTTTATCATGTAGGGGCTTATCCTTCTGTTTATTCTTACACCGGAGCTATTCCTGAGGAGATCCGCAAGACGTGGTGCCCCTTGTTTGAAAAGTATCATCTCAATGCGGCCTTTGAGCATCATAGCCATGCTTATAAAAGGACGCATTTGATCAAAGAAGAGAAGATCGATCCGGCGGGCGTCCTCTATCTTGGAGACGGCTCCTGGGGAGTTTCTCCGAGGAAGGTGAAGAATGCCGGGATGTGGTACATGGCAAGAGGGGAGCAGGTCAATGCTGTGTGCTTGGTCACGTTAACTCGCCAATTAGGGGCTATCCAGGCCCTTTCGATCGATGGGCAGATCATCGATGCCGTCGATACTTATCCCATCTCGAATCTCGTCTCGTACAATCCCGTTCGACTATTGCGCTAAAAAGAACAATTAATCTCTATCTTGTTGTTGTTCAGTAGGTTGTATTAATTTAAGAGCCTTTTCCAGTTGAGAGGATGAGCGATAGCCTCTTGATCTATAAATCATATTTATGTCTAAATGTGATTTATAGATTGCTTGACAGGAGGAGCAACGATGCCTTGGAACTGGGAGCTGCCTCATTGGCCTCAATTTTCTTTCGATTCTGAGTCGATTGCTGCATTGGAAAAGCAGTTTTTAATTGCGGTCGGTAGCGCTGCTGCCTATTTAAAGACGATTGAGAAGGAAGAGTATGCTCACTTCATTGTGGAAATATTGAGCGCAGAGGGATTGGAGAGCTCCCGAATCGAAGGGGAGATCCTTGACAGGGAGAGCTTGCAATCTTCGATCCGGCAGCACTTTGGGATGCAGACAACGGTGAAGAGGGGCGCTGAACGAGAGGCAGCCATGTCGGCCTTACTGTGTAGTGCTTATGAGTCGTTTGATCAGCCTTTGACGCATGAGATGCTTTGGAAATGGCATGCCATGCTTTTTCATGAGTCTTCTCGCATTTCAGAGAGCGGCAAATATCGGTCCCATGCGGAGCCGATGCAAATTGTTTCTAATCGGTATGCGGCTGCTCCTGTTGTTTTTTTTGAGGCTCCGCCTTCTTTGTGCGTAGGCAAGGAAATGGCGCAATTTATTGGGTGGTTCAATTCGACGAAGGGCTCCGGTTCTATTCTAGGCAGGGCAGCTCTTGCTCATGTATACTTTGAAAGCATCCACCCCTTTGAAGATGGGAATGGAAGGATAGGCCGGACTCTTGTCGAAAAGATCCTTTCTCAAGAAGTTGGGCGTCCTGTGCTGATCGCTATTTCGAAAACGCTCGAAAAAAGGAAGATGGAATATTACACAGCTCTTGAGAGATGTAATAGGACCTTGGAAGTTCAAGCTTGGGTTGAGTTTTTTAGTTCGGTGATTGTGCTGGCTTATGAGGAATCGCTTGAGCTGCTTTATTTTTTGATTGGAAAGGCAAAAATGATGAATGCCCTTTCCGGGCGGATCAATCCTCGTCAAACCAAGGCTTTGCTCCGGATGTTCGAAGAAGGGCCTCAAGGTTTTAAAGGGGGTTTAAGCGCGGAAAATTATATTGCAATCACAAAAACAACCCGCCCGACAGCTACGCGCGATCTGGCTGATCTAGTTGAAAAAGGCGCTCTAGTCAAAACCGGAGAGCTGCGCCATACACGTTATCGTTTAAATTTGGCTATGATAGCATCTCTCTAGAAAATTTATCTATACTCTTGAGGAATATTTTTCATCTGCTCTTCCAATGACCAATTCTTTGGTTTTTCTTCCGGATATCTCCAATCAGCATCTTTAGCTAACCAACGCTCTCTCGAAGCTTGAATAGCCTTTGAGGCAATCCTTGTTCGTTTGTTATAGCGAAAGTATTAGAAGAGAAGCATATCTAGCCTTCTTTCCCTTTGATTCGTTCCCCAAAGGCTTTTTCGGTTATGTCAAGAAAAGCGAGTTCATCAAAGCAGTTACAAACAAGACACAGAACCCTCCAGAAAACTAATGGGACTCCCAGCAGATGGAACGAGCACCTTGGAAAAACAGAGGGGGTGTGCTCCTTAAATAGAAGTGGTACCTGTTCATATCTATGGAAATTGTCCTAAAGAGGGAGTTCTAAAAAAATTTCCAAAATTTTGGGAAGCACTGGCTATAAGCACGGGAAAGCTCGAAAGTAAAGGTTTATCTGCTCAAGAGTCGAGAAGTTTAAGGCATCAACAGATCGTTTAAGGAACCGCTTACTATTGATCTCTTGTAAAAATGATCAACGATTTCTATGGCTTGACCTAGCGATTCGCTCATCCCACATTCCTTTGCCAATAACTCAAATTTTACATCCCAACCATCTGGGGGTAATGGAAGGGTGGCAGGCAGAATGTGAGTATTTCTTCTATGAAACACTTTCCTCAGATTTTCATTCACAATAGCTTCACTAACAGAGCCCTCACGAATTAATAGCAGCATATCAACCAAGTCCTTAACACGAGTGTTCAAACGATCTGTGCGTGGCAAAGTATATGCATGTAACTTCTCAGCAAATTGCTGTTCTTTTGAAATAGCGTAAATTGTCGCTGGAGAAATGCCAGCAAATTCAAGCCAGTTTTCCCCGATGATTTTTTCCACAGGTTCAACCAAAATATCTCCAATCCCAATATCTATATGAAATTTTACAAATGGTTTGCCATCCATGATTGCTTCTACAGGAAAGCGAAAGCCTCCTTTAGGTGCCCCATCAAGCTCCTGCATTGCTGGACGAAAAGCAAATGTAAAATAATCACCAAGCTCAACATGAGATTCCTCTTGCAGCATTGTCATGAGGTATTCTGATTCAGAAGATGCATATAGCTGGATGGGAAGAGTTAGATCAATATCTTTTGTAGCACGTGCATGTGCAAATCGTATTTCGAGAGCATATCCACCCTTAAGAACCCATGTATTACTGCCATTAACAAAAAAACGAGCTAGTAGACGATCAAATGCAACCTTCCTTCTCAAACGCTGAAGATCAATGTTGGTTTCTTGAGAGATGTTCATCAGTCTGCTTTCCAAACTTTTTCGAAAAGCTGTAGCGGTCTTAAATATTTTACTCATGTATTTATTCCATCATTTTCAAGAGTTTGGCAACGACCTTAGCAGGATATCTTTGATTGATTTCAATGGCATGTTTTGTTATAAGTCCTTTTTTCTTAGCATCATGGACAGCCTGGACTAGTAAATCTTCGGCTAACACACCATCTTCTACGACATCAATTAAGGTTCGTAATGGGGTTGTAACTTTATAGCCTTGCTTCATCACAATCTCATCGGCTTGAAGCTTCACTCTATGCAAAACTAAAATCTCAGGAATTTTTGCCATTCTTCTGAATCCCAAAGGGACAGTCATATGTAATTTTGATGGCATGTTATCCGAAAGCTCATAGAGGTCGAGAGCCGTGTAGTGAGAATAGACGCCTTGCGGAACATTTAGGCGGTTTCTAGAC
>CAZEYJ010000055.1:0-2605 GCA_964516795.1 uncultured bacterium | reverse complement strand
CCCTTCATGGCCAAACACCTCGACATGCTCCTTTCGATCCTTCCTTTTGAGAAAAATTTCTTCTCCGGCACCAACCTCCGCGTCGAATACGTCGGGCACCCCCTCGTCAAACGGATCGAAGAGCACACCTACTCCTCCTTGCCCCTCCCCAGCAACAAAAAAATCATCGCTATCTTCCCCGGAAGCCGCAAAAAAGAACTCGAAAGGAACCTCCCCCTCCAACTCAAAGTCTGCTCCACACTGAAAAAAGAGCACCCCGACCTCTGCTTTGCCCTATCTATCTCTGAAGAACGGTTTCTTCCTCTCATTCAAACAATCATCCGGCAAGAGGGGTGGGAACCAGACCTTCACCTGATCCCCCACGACAAAACCTATGAGCTGATGAAAGCAGCCTACATGGCCATCGCTAAATCAGGGACCGTCACGCTCGAGCTGGCCCTCCACGAAATCCCCACCGTCGTCACCTATGCAATCTCTCCGCTTGATCTGATCATCGCCCGCGACATCCTCCGCATCCGACTTCCTTACTACTGCCTCGTCAATATCATCGCTAACTCTGAAGTGTTCCCCGAGCTCTTCGGCCCCAACTTCACCGAAGAGACCCTTTACGAAAAAGCTACCTCCTTCATTTCAGACACCCCTGAACGGCTGCGCTGCCTTACCAACTGCTCCAAATTAAAGAAAACCCTCGGCGACCAAGACGCCAGCACAGAAGCTGCCACTCTCTGCCTGCAGCTTTGAACCTATCCCATTAATAACCCAACAAAATTTTATCTTTGATTTGATCAATTTCTCAAGCTCCGCTTTCCTTAAATCGCTTCTTTTTGTACCCTTATTGAGAAAAAACCTGAATGAGTGCTTTCATGGAAAAATTTAAAATTTATGTTGACCGCCTGAAAAACGGGAACTCTGAGAAATTCAATGAGACTGTAGAACCCGCCTTCTTGGATATCCATGAAGAAGAGCTGGCTTTTGAAGAAAATGTCCAGATCAAAGGGGAAGCCTATCTTGCCGATGACCATTTGGTCGCCCATTTTTCCATTGAGACCTCTGCCTATCTTCCCTGCTCTATTTGCAATGAAGCAGTCCGCATCCCCCTGAGCATCAAGGATTCTTACAACACAACCCCCTTAACGGAGATCCACTCAGGGATCCACGACCTGACAAATGAGATCCGGGAAGCCGTCCTCCTCCAAGTTCCTCTCTTTACCGAATGCAATGGAGGAAAATGCCCTGAAAGGGAAAACATGAAAAAATTCTTTACCCCAAGCCCTCAGGCTGACCAACCCCAAGGACAGTCCCCCACCGTCCATTTCCCTTTTGCCGATCTAAACTGATGGCATCCCCCTTCCCCTTCAAACTGGCCATAGATTCTAAGTTGCGCAAATAATAATCCCTTGCTACCCGGATCATCTCGTTGCCCTCTAAAATTTGAGGGCTCGATTTATCAAAGCGCATTGAAGCTCAAGAGGGCCAGCAGGGAACAAGGACTCACGCAGCGCTTTGTTCCCGACTTGTGAAATGGTAGCCCCAATTCAGTTTTTCAAATAATTGATTTAATTCTCAGTCACCTGGCCTGATGAGCACATTGCTTGCTCATTTGCTTGAGCTCTTTCAAGTAATGGGCGAAGATTATCGTCCTTTTGAAAAACACTTATAAAAAAAGAGTTTTTCTTGTTCTGCTCATACACTGTTTGGAAACACGCTTCCCATCCATGCGCATCAGAAAATGCTGCATAGACAGAAGGAATCACACGCATCCATTGCGCAGTAAAATAGGATAAATGAGGATGATCATCCAATACGCGGCAAATGCGAGACAAAGTCTCCTGCTTATGTGCGCACTGATTAATTTTTTGATGGTATGGTATCCCTCTGGAGGGATCTAAGCTAATACATCCTATATCTGGCAGTTCCAGCAGAACTGGCGCAACGCGATCTTGTAGAGCCGCCAAACATTCCTGGTTGGGCCCTCGCAGAACAGAAGAAGAAAGAGCAAGCAACTTCCAAGATGATCCATATGGCGGGTTGTCCAGCACAAAGCCTGCATCTTTCATTTGCACTAATAACCGATCATAAATTTCCCTCTCTTCGGGAGACAAAGGAATAGGCTGCACCTTGAAATAATTCCAGGGACCAATCCACGCCCATACAGGTGTAGTATGTATGATTGGAGGATTTTGGGAACTTTGGATCTCTATAGGGATGTATTGTGGAACATTCGACACATTTACTATTGATAAAGGAACTTCATCAAACGCCCTAAGATCATTAATATCTCCAACAGTAGCTATAAAATTACCTTGCACAGCATACGAGCGCAATTGATTGAAAAGAGATGGAATTCCCCAGTATCCCACTTCGCTAAAAGTGAGCGACCCTTTCCACCGATGATCGACCCCATAGTACACACTAGCCATGGATTGTAAGTTGCGCAAATAATAATCCCTTGCTGCCTGGATCATCTCGTTGCTGCCTAAAATTTTTTGACGGATCACTGTTATTTTTTCATTCATCTCTTCGCCAAAATCCGTTGAACAAACCTCTGTTGTCCAACAGTTCTCTTGATATTTGGAGGGAACGCACGGATAGGAGAGGTTCTGTA
>CAZEYJ010000054.1:0-2677 GCA_964516795.1 uncultured bacterium | reverse complement strand
CATCTTCATTTTCTGCCTCATCAACAGGTTGTCATTAGTGCTGTTAGGGTGATGCAGGCGGATAGCCGGGATGAGTTTTTAAGTTTGGTCCGCAGGTGGATCTGTTCGCAACGTTTAGAGGAGGTTTCCAATGGCTAGGACATTTGCAAGCGATAATTTTTCCCCCGTCCATCCCGATATCATGCAGGCGCTGATCGATTGCAATACGGGACACGAAAAAGCCTATGGATCCGATCTGATCACGGCGCAGGCAGTCGCTTTATTTCAGGAGCATTTTGGCGGGGACTGCAGCGTCTATTTTGTCTTTAATGGCACGGCGGCCAATGTGCTCGGCCTAAAGGCTGCCGCCCAGTCCTATCACACGATCTTTTGCTCCAATACAGCCCACATCAATGTCGATGAATGCGGAGCTCCGGAGAATTACACCGGCTGCAAGCTGGTCTTCCTCCCTGAAAATAATGGGAAGATCTCGATCGAGCAGATCGAGCCTTTTCTTGCCGATCGGGGAGTGCAGCACAGGAGCCAGCCGAAGATCATCTCGATCACGCAGACAACAGAGCTCGGGACGTTGTACCAGCCGGAGGAGATCAAACGGATTGCCGATTTCGCCCATGCGAATGGGATGCTCGTGCATATGGATGGAGCGCGGCTGGCGAATGCCGCAGCGGCTTTGGGGATGCCGTTTAGAGCATTCACTCGGGACCTTGGGGTCGATTTCCTCTCTTTTGGGGGCACGAAAAACGGGATGATGTTTGGAGAGGCGGTGATCTTTTTTGATTCGGCTTTGTCCAAGCAGTTCCCTTTCATCCGGAAGCAGGGGATGCAGCTGGCTTCGAAGATGCGCTACATTTCAGCTCAGTTTATTGCTCTTTTGTCCAATGATCTGTGGTTAAAAAATGCGTCCCATGCCAATGCGATGGCGCGCAGGCTCGCATCTCGTCTGGCCAAAGAACTTCCCAACGTTCCGCTGACCCGAGATGTTGAGGCGAATGCCGTTTTTGCCCTTTTGCCCAAAGAAAAGATCCCTCTTTTGCAGCAGCACACCTTTTTCTGGGTGTGGGATGATGCGAGGGGAGAGGTGAGATGGATGACTTCTTGGGATACCCAGCCGGATGATATTGAGCAGTTCATCTTTACTCTAAAGCAAGAGCTTGTGGATAATTGAGATCTGTTGTTCAGGAGGGTTGAAATGAAGGCAATGGTGATCGAAGGATTTGGCGGAGAGGAGCTTTTTAAGGAAAAGGAGATGCCCAAACCAGCCTTGCGCCCAGGGCATGTTCTTATCCGCGTGGAAGCGACAAGCGTTAATCCCGTTGATCTCAAAATCCGTTCGGGGGCCCTTCAAGGGATCGCGCCTGCTTTTCCTGCTATTTTACATGGAGATGTCGCAGGGACGGTTGCTGCTGTAGGGGAGGGTGTTTCATCTTTCCAGGTCGGCGATCAGGTGTATGGTTGCGCAGGAGGTGTCGGGGCCTATCAGGGCGCTTTGGCAGAGTATATGCTTGCCGATGCTCAGCTGCTTGCGCATAAGCCCAAACAATTGAGCTTTAAAGAGGCGGCCTCCTTGCCTTTGGTTGCCATCACCGCTTGGGAAGCGTTGATCGATCGCGCCAAGGTGCAAAAAGGGCAAACGGTCCTCATCCACGGCGGCAGCGGCGGTGTAGGGCAGATCGCAGTTCAACTGGCCAAATGGCGCGGCGCTACGGTGTGGACGACTGTTTCCTCAAAAGAAAAAGAGAAGATCGCCAAGCAGCTCGGCGCTGACGGCTGCATTTTTTACAAAGAAGAAACTGTTGGTGAGTATGTCCAGCGCTGCACGGAAGGAAAAGGGTTTGATGTGGTCTTTGATACAGTTGGAGGGACCACTCTGGATGCTTCAATGCAAGCGATCGGACGTTTTGGGCAAGTTGTTTCGATCCTCGCCAGGTCGGCCCACGATCTGACCCCTCTTTTTTCCAAGAATGGAACGCTTCATATGGTCCTGATGCTCGATCCGCTTTTAAGCGGAGAAGGGAGGGCTGCCCAGGGAAAGATTGTCAAAGCGGTAGCTGAGCTCGTCGATCAAGGAATTGTCAAACCGTTGATCGACCGGCAGAGCTTTTCTTTTGATCAAGTGGCAAAAGCCCATCAGTTCTTGGAGTCGGGCAAGGCGATTGGCAAAATTGTCCTGACGACGCCTTGGAAGGCTTAGAGTTTACTGATTTCAACAGCAGACTTTTAGAGAGTATGGGTAGCAACCCAACGGTTACGCTCGTTAACTGAGAAACGGGCAACGCCGCAATTGCCGATGGACCAATTGTAGTCTTGAATTCCCATCAGATAGCAGATCGCCCAGTGGACGCCGCCATGAGCAATGATCAGAATGGGCCCGGGTAAAGCAAGAGCTTTTTTAAGACCTTCCTGTACACGTTCGATAAATTGGCGTGTGTTCTGATCAACGGGGGGCAAAGAAGAGTTCCTTAAATTGAGAAGTTCTCTCCAAATCTGGGCGGTGCATTCGCCGAAATGGTCCATGCTGTAGTGCTCTGCTTGAAGGTTTTTTGTGATGATCTGTTGCGTTTCCCGGGCGCGTTTGAATGGGCTTGTGCAGACGGTCTTAACCGGCAGCTTGGCAATGAACGGCTCAATGGCACGGGCTTGATCTCTTCCTGTAGGATTCAGAGGGATATCCTCGGGG
>CAZEYJ010000053.1:0-1940 GCA_964516795.1 uncultured bacterium | reverse complement strand
CACATCGGCCAGGTTGCGATGAGCTTTAATGCGCGCATCGATTACTTTATCGACCAGGTATTCAATTACCCGACCTATGCAGAAGGGTATCGCATTGCCGCATTGAATGGATTTAACAAGATCAAGCACAGAAAGTAGGGTTGGCATGGCAATTTACGATATTTTCGAGTTTGATAGAAAAGAAGTGGAAAAAGAGGCGTGCTGCTCAGAAGGAGAGCCCGAGTTCTCCCATGCGGAAGAGCTCCTCCAGAAGCAAATTTCTCAAGGGAAGACTTCGTGGCGAGACCGCTTTTTTTCTTCGCTGACGGTCCGCCTGTTTTTTTTGCTCCTCTTAATCGCCGATCTCTTGTGGTTTTGTTATGCTGCTTCCCTATTCCTCTTGAGTTGCGTCCTCAATCTAGTAACGGCCTCCAAGTTCAGCCGTTTAAACTCTCTCAAAGAGCGGATGTGGTTGTCGATCAAGCGGTCGCTCGTCTGCGGGTTTTCCCTGTTCATCACCTTGTTCAGTCCGGCGTTCGGGATCATGATCGCCTGCACCTATTTCCTCATGTACGACAAGTCGGGCATCGAAGAGGTCGTCCCCGCCTCCCTCCAAGCCCAATTCAAAGAGTTTTTCAGGGAGTAACAACAAACTCAGGATGCCCATCTTGAGTGTATCTAATTTCCTGTCTCCAATAGGCAGCCGTGCACCCATCCGATGGGATTGGATTGGGAAAATCGAGTCTTAAAATCTGAGACTCCATCCGGTACGCAGGAAATGAAGCTTTTGCCTCTTGAATAGCGGCGTTAGCCAAGCAGAAATCTTCTTCTGAAATCTCTCCATTATAATAAAAATAAATCCCTAACTTCTTTTGGTCTTCATCGATTTTCACGAGGACTTTTCTTAAGGACGGTGTCACTTTCCCCAAAAGGGCTTGCTGTACTTCTAGAAGATAAATATCCAAAACTCTTATTCCCTTCGGGATCAAAAAAGCTCTAGGTTCTTTTTTTATTTGGGGTAAATTGGCTTCTTTTCTTAAAAAAGCAAGCCTTCCCCGAAGAGGGATCTCTTTAGGGAAATCTAATCGAACAGCCGTATCTCCAACGGTAGTATAATCACTCGAGAAAATATCTACCTCTGTAGCTGCAATGCTAGCGATATTAAATAGCTCGTCCGTTATGGCTCCATCGTAGAAAAACACAACGCTGAGTTCAGGCTTCTTTGGATCAACATCGACTGTCACAGCGCGCAACTGAGGAGAAACCACATTTAATAGAGATCCCTGAATTCCTAGAAGCAGCTCATCCATAAGCGATAATCGATCTAATGTCATTGAATTTGCTTTAACATTTGGTACATTGGGTTATGAAGAGCAGATTCACATTTAGGGCAGATTACCATTGCTCTGCAAGAATCGGATTGCCAGGCATCGTTACAGTGCGGGCATATAAACCAATTAGAACTTTCTGAGATAGCGTGTTCTATAATGTGAGGATCAGATTTTTCTAGATATCCATTTAAAATAGAAGTGGTTAGGTTTTTTTAATTTTAAAGTTATGTTGTGTAGGTCTTCTTTATAGTTTCCTTTCCAACACAATATTGAGCCATCTTCGATACAATCATGAATGAACTCTAAGGCATTGATCCTAGCTCGAAAGCCATTTTTCCATGAGTCATCAACAGATTCAAGGGCGTTTAAAATGCCTGATAAATCGCAAATAATGCCATATAAATCTAATTTTCTATTCTCAAAAAAACTAATTCTTTTTTCGATTAGCCTTAGTTGTCTTAAATCGTAAGCTGTTAATGTTGTCATAAGTTATACCGAACGTGTCTCAAAAATTGGATTTTCGGCTGCGCCAAAGCCTCGGGGTTGAAATTTTTCAGAGGAGGGCTGTATTAATGCAATACAGCCCCCTCTGATAAATTTTAACCGCGAGAGCTTTCGCGTTGCCCAAAA
>CAZEYJ010000052.1:0-2149 GCA_964516795.1 uncultured bacterium | reverse complement strand
AGTTGCGTAGCCACAAGATCGAGAATGGTCTGGAGGACGTCTTCGGGGGTTTGAGCTTCGATGAATCGAAAGTCGCTGCGCGGATGATAGGTAATATCGGGAAATTCCCCAGCGTTGATCTTATGGGCATTGGTAATGATTTGGGATCCCGCTGCTTGTCGGAAGATCTTTTTGAGTTCAGAAACGGGAAGGCGTCTAGATTCGATCAAATCTTTAAGGACATTGCCCGGCCCGACGCTCGGAAGTTGATCGATATCTCCGATCAAGATCAGGCGGGCATCGCTAGGAACCGCTTTTAAGAGGTGGTTCATGAGTTGGGTATCGATCATGCTCGCTTCATCGATGATGAGAAGGTCGCAAGCCAGGGGGTTTTGACGGTTCCGCTTGAAGCCGCCGGCCTTGAAGTCCATTTCGAGCAGGGCGTGAATAGTGAACGCCTTTCTTTGGGTGATTTCGCTCATCCGTTTCGCTGCTCTTCCCGTAGGCGCTGCTAAGATGATCTTGGGAGCGATTTTTTCTGTAATGGACAGGATAGCCTTGGTGATCGTGCTTTTTCCTGTTCCAGGGCCGCCCGTTACAATCAGGACCTTGTCTTTGACTCCTTGGGAAACGGCTATTTTTTGTTCGGGAGCAAGCTCAATGTGCAGCAGCTGCTGGACCCAGTGCAGAGCTTTTTCGATATGGAGCTGGCGGATGCGGCAGGGAGATTGGACGATCCGGCTGAGCTCGCGCGCGATGCCAATTTCAGCAAGATATAAGGGCTTGACCCAGATCAACCCTTCTTCTTCAACAATGTTTCCCCGTTTGAGCTGTTCTCCGATCCTCTCTTCGATTAAAGAGAGGCTTACCTGCAGAATTTGGTGCACTTCAGGGACCAGTTCGCTGCGAGGATAGCAGACGTGCCCCTCGTTGCTCAGTTCCCATAGGACATATTCAATTCCTGCATCGATCCTTGTAGGAGAATCTTGAGGGATCCCTAATCCGTTTGCGATCGAATCGGCGCTTTTGAATCCAATGCCGTGGATATCTTTAGCGAGTTGGTAGGGGTCTTTCGATACGTTATGGATACTTTTGTCCCCGTAGGCTTTGTAGATCTTTTGAGCAAATGCAGGGCTCACGCCATGGCCGCGCAGAAAGATCATTACGTCGCGGATAAGACGTTGGTCGTGCCAGCAGGTTTTGATCCGTTCAATCCGTTTGTCCCCAATTCCTGAGATGTCGAGAAGGCGATCGGGACATTGGTCGATCACATCGAGCGTCTGCAGCCCGAATCGTTTGACGATCCTTTCTGCATACACGGGCCCGATCCCTTTGATCATTCCTGATTCGAGATATTTTTGGATGCCGATCAGATCGCTTGGCGCCTCCATTTCAAAAGAGGCGACTTCGAACTGTACTCCGTGTTGCGGATGGTGTTTCCAGGTTCCTTTGCAGCGGATCGTCTCGCCGGGTTGGATCGAAGGCATGAAGCCGACAAGACAGGTCAGCTCTTTTTTTTTCGGTTCCTTTAAGCGAGCGACGGTAAAGCCTCTTTCTTCTTCAGAAAAGACAATGTTCTCGATAAAGCCGTAGATCTCATCCATAAAAATACACCTGACAATCCCTAGAGCATAGCGTCCTTTTCTTTAAAATAAAAAAGGTAAAATCGATTTTTCTGATATTTTCTAGCAGACCTCTTCCAAATATTGAAGAAGAGCAGCGAAGTCGAAATCCAATTCTTTAGGTTGCTTGGGGTATACCCCCGAATAAATTTTTTCACTGAGTTTTTGAATCACTTTCGGCATATCTCATTGCTTTAAATTTGAGTTCTTAGCTATGATAGCTACTTCTATTCCGGATTAGCTCAGCGGTAGAGCAGTGGACTGTTAATCCATTGGTCGCAAGTTCGAATCTTGCATCCGGAGTTTTTGTCTAGTAAGCAGTTAAGTATAAAACTTAACTGCTTTTTTTATGTATTCAAACCTGAATGCTGCACCCCTGCTGCACTCCACAAAATAGTATCATCGACAGATATACCCTTCGTGAATCAAAATTTTGATTCACAAAATTTTCTCTTGACCGCATAATCGCAGCATGAATTTTTTAACTGAAACAGAACGCGAACAACTCAAGCTCCAACATAGACGAGAACGTGATGGGCGAATACGTG
>CAZEYJ010000051.1:0-10924 GCA_964516795.1 uncultured bacterium | reverse complement strand
CCTTTTTCAGAAAAAATCGGGGGCACTTGGTCAAAGGGGAGGGTTTGGGATAAGCCGCTTATTCAGAGGTTTTATTCGGAATTGAAGCAAGCCGACGGTTTTTTTACAGTCTTAGACATTGGAGCTCAAACGGGAAGTTTTTCGCTTATGGCCAAGTTTTTCCCCAATTCCCAGTGGTATGCATTTGATCCTATCTATGAGGCTGTACAAACCTTGAAAAACAATCTTTTATTAAATCAGATTGAGAACGTTGCTGTTTATGAGTTGGCAGTTTCAGATAGTGTTGGCAAAAAAACGCTTAAGATGCCTTCAATCAACGCCTGGGGCCTAGCGACGCTGGGTGAGAATGTGCTGCGGTTTGATCAGGTTGTTGAAGAAAGAGAAGTTGAGTGCATGGATTTGGATAGTTTTATCAGCGCTCATCAGATTGAAAAGGTCAATTTTATCAAAATCGATACGGAAGGGTGGGAGCTGTTCGTCTTGCAAGGGGGGATGGGCCTGATCAAGAGGGACAGGCCAGTGATTCTGATGGAATTTAATCAGACGAATATGAAGCAATGCGGGGTTAGTCCAGATGTGCTTGAGCAGCTTTTGCGGAAGATGGATTATGAGTGGGAGCTGGTGAGTTTTGAAGATCTTTTATGTCGGCCGAAAGTAAAAGATTGTTGACAAGTTCAATTTCTGTCGATTTTTTGGGTTCTTTTGGCCAATTCTTGTTCAAGAATTGGTCTTTCCAATGGTAATTGTCGAGGAGTCCTTCGGTGGGCCTGCCGGTCAGGTGGTAGGCGATGTAGAGAGCTTCGATCGAGGCAAGCCCTCGATGGGGCTCGGGACAGTCCTCCTGTCTTCTCGGATAGGCTGTTGTGAAGTAGGAAGGGAGGCTCCGGTATTCAAAGCGGTGGGGAAAGGGTAATTGGGAGAACATCGTTTGGGCGTGCCGCCAGGTGCCGTCGATCAAGAAAAGGCCCAAATGGGCATCTTGCGAAGTCAAGGGCGGGGCGTCGAGGGTCAAGAGGAGATAGCCGGCGAGGCAGGGCAGTTCACTTTTCGGATAAGTGAAAAAGCGGAGGTCTTCTCTTTGCTCAAGGCCGCGCAAAGAACATTTTTTTAAATTTTCTCTGCGGTGACGTAAAATAATAGTAGGAGGAAAATTATTCATTTCTTATAGAGAGAATTAAATAGAGTTAATCTCTAGTGTTGATTCCTTTGTAATTTATGTTGTTTCGATGTTTATTTTTTTGTTTGGTTTGTTTCTTTTTAGAAGCCGGCAATGCTGCGCTTCAGAAAGATTTTTTTTCTTTAGAAGAGTCAAGCGAGGAGAGCATACCACTTTCCCCAATTTGGGCCACCGATTTTGATCAGGCTTTCGCGCAGGCGCAACAAGAGAAAAAAATTTTGATCCTTGCCTGCTTAGGCAACTCTTGGTGCCCGTGGGCTGAAAAATTAAAACGGGATGTGTTGAACTCCCCCCTATTTATCGATAAACTTCAGGGGATTGCCCGTTTTGCCGTTCAGAACCTTGATCATGAGGATACGGAGCATAACCGTCGGCTGCGCCAGATGCTGCGCATCGATCAATCCCCCACGCTGATCTTGCTCGACTATTCCCAGGAAGAGATTGCCAGGATCGGTTTTTTGCCTCTCGAAGGGGAGAAGTATGCAGATCAGATTCTCGAATTGGTCCGGCATTTTGAAGAGGTGATCGCTTTTTTAAAAGCCCCTAAAAGTGTTGCCTCCGAGGAGAGGATCGCTCAGCTTTACACTCAAGCCAAGAGGCTTTCTTCCCAGTCTTACCGGGAGCAGATTTTAGATATTGGATTGAAGAGGGAAAAAGGGTCTTTTTTCATTCTTGAAAAATACGCGAACTTGTTAAATAAACAAAAGTTTAAATCGCTCCCCGTTCAAAAAACACGCCGGGAACTGATGCAAAAAGATCCGGAAAATTCAGAGGGAACGCGATTAAAGATGGCCGTTTTGGAATTTCAGAAGTTCAGTTCAAAAGTCAAAGGGAAAAAACAGGTGTTCCGAGCGATCTCCCCGCTCGTTGAATACATTGAGAAATTTGGAAAGGATGATTCAGACAATTTATGGAAAGTGGAAATGATGATCGCTCAGTTCCTCTTGACTCAAAATGAGCTGGAAATGGCGCTCTCCCACGCCAAAGCATCGCTTGATGCGGCGCCGGAAATTGCCAAAAACGAAGTCAAAGATGTCGTCGATTATTTAAACGGGTTGTGATGGACAAAGGTAAAGAGAGGGGGATTTTATGCGGCTCAGATGCTGCCCAAGAATGGCTCCTTCCTTGGTGGTGGTCCCGTTATCAGGAACACAACGATTTTCCTGTCGCATTTTGTGATTTTGGGATGACGAAAGAGGCAAGGGAATGGTGTGAGCAGAAAGGCTCTGTCATCGATATCGTTGTTGAGCCTGGTTTTGTCGCTTGTCGCGAGCAGATTGCTTCTGGGCTAGCGGATCAGTGGGAGTCCCTTTACGGAAAAGGGTTGTGGAAAGCGCGGCATGCGTGGTTCAAAAAACCGGGCGCTCTTTTAGCAACGCCTTTTTTAAAGACAATTTGGATCGATATCGATTGTGAGATTTTAGATTCAGTGGCTCCGCTTTTTGAAACGTGCAGCTCCAATGTTCCATTTGCCCTAGTGCGCGAACCGATTTCTGCAGATTTGCCCCTTTTCCATCCTGAAGTTAAATATAACGGTGGAGTGATCGTTTATCAGCAAGAGGCGGCCCTTTTGAAGCGGTGGGCAGAGGAAGCGCTAATTTCCAGCCGCTTCTTTTGGGGGGATGACCCGCTGCTCTCTCATTTGATCTCTCAAGAACAGCATCGGGTGAATGAGATCTCAGAAATTTGGAATTGGAGAATGTGCTACGGCTTTACTTTGAATGCTAAGATCTTTCATTGGGTCGGCAGCGGAGGTAAAGGGTTTATCCGTGAAAGGGGAGGGATCAAGCCTGCTTTGGAAGCATTTTATGCCGCCTGTGGAAAAGGGAAAGGTCTATGAGTATAATTTCTACTCGATGGCAGTCACAACCGGTTTTGCCGCAAGGGATCGTCTGCGGCGCCGACAGGGATCAGGAGTGGCTCCTTCCTTGGTGGTGGTCCCGTTTAAAAGAACATGATGATCGGCCTGTTGTTTTTTGTGATTTTGGAATGTCAGAGGAAGCTTTGCTGTGGTGCCGCAAGAGGGGCGAGGTGATCTCGATTGCGTTTGATCCGCAGGCCGTTGCGCCCAAGGAATCCATCGATCCCCATTTGGCCGCGCTCTGGGAGCATTGTTATACAAGCACTGTTTGGGATTTCCGGGATGTTTGGTTTAAAAAGGCGTTCGTCTTCTTGAAATCCCCATTTGAGAAGACGCTATGGCTCGATTTAGACTGTGAGGTCTTGGCCCCTTTGGACCCATTATTTGATCTTTCTCTTGAAGAAGCTCAGCTAGGGATCATGCGTGAGTTTAATTTGACCCATCTTCCTCGTTTCCATCCGGAAGCCCTTTATAATAGCGGAGTGATCGTTTGCAGGCATGGCGCCCCTTTGATTGAACAATGGGCGGAAGGGAGCTTGACGCAGACCGATCGGTTCTGGGGAGATGAAGTGCTCCTCTCCCATCTGATCAATACGATGAGGGTCCCTGTGGAGGAAATCCCCGGCGTTTTTAATTGGCGCCTATCGCAAGGGATCAATATCAATGCCGTGATCTGCCATTGGATCGGAGGAGGGGGTAAGGCATTTATCCGCCAATTCGGAGGGTTTAAGCCGCTTTTGCAGAAGTTTTTCTGAGGGAATTGCAAAACTCGCTTTCACAAAAAAAGTGGTGGTTTTTGCTTAGGCTTGGATTGTGTGCAAATTGACATGCTCGATTGAGAGTAGGCGATTTGCGCACAATCCAAACCCAAACAAAAAGCGCTAATTTAGCGCAAAATCAGAGTTTTATAATTTCCTTTTCAATCAACCGTCTGCCAGGAAGTCATCCGAAGAAGTTCTTTGGGGATCTCAAAGAGGAAGCGGGAGGGATTTGTGCTGATCTCCTTGCCCATTTTTTTTCGCTTGCGAGCCATGCTCAGGGTCAGATATTTTTTAGCCCTCGTCATTGCGACATACATGAGCCGCCTTTCCTCTTCCAGCCCTGTTTCCATTAGGCTCTTTTCATGAGGGATGATATGGTCCTCGAGGCCGATCAGATAGCAGGCGGCAAATTCCAGGCCTTTGGCGCTGTGGAATGTCATGACATTGACTTTATCTTCTTGGATTTCGCTGCGCCTTAGCGGAGTTTGACTTTGGTCTAATAAGGTGGTGCTCAAGAAATCGGAAAGGGATGCCTCTTCTTCTTGTCCAAGGGAAACTTTTTCCTCTTCGTAGATTGCCAGCGCGTCGAGGCAATGGGCGACATTTTCCCATTTGAAGTCGCGCATCTTTTCGCTTTTGACCTCTTCAGCAATCGCTTTGCGGTAGTCGATCTCATCGATAAGCCAGGAAACGGAGGAGTGGAGCTGATTGGTTTGGAAGCGGGTTTTCGCTTCTTGGATGATCTTGACAAATTGGCGGATCCCGCTCAATGCGCGGTCGCTTAAGTCCTTTTTGAATTCGCTGGAAAGGGGAGAGGCGATCTCTTGGAGGAGGTCCCACAGAGGAATTTCCTTAGAGCGGTTTAATTGGGTGAGCTTGTCCAGGGTCTGATCAGAAATTCCTCGGCGCGGCACATTGATAATTCGGAGGAGGGCTTCTTGGTCCATCGGATTGTCGATCGCTTTGAGATAAGCAATGATATCTTTGATTTCCGCCCTTTCATAAAATTCCGTTCCGCCAAAGACTTCATAGGGGATCCCGCGGACCCAGCTCCCCTCTTTTTCCCAAACGGCGTTCATCAAAGAGAGTTCGATGGGGCGCGCGAGAATATTGGAGCGATAGAGGATAGCCATCTCTTTCCACGCCAATTTTTTTTCTTTTTTGAGCTTCACCATTTTTTGAACGACAGCTTGAGCCTCTTCCGCATCGGTCGGCGCATGGAACAGGGTGATCAGTTCACCGGGATCGGCGCTGCTCCAGAGTTGTTTGCCATGTCGCTCGGCATTGTGAGAGATGACGGCGTTGGCGGCTTTGAGAATGGTCGGGGTCGAACGGTAGTTTTGCTCAAGCTTAATGACGGTAGTTGAATCGAAGTGCAAGATATTTTTGATCTCAGCTCCCCGCCATCCATAAATGGACTGATCGTCATCCCCGACGACGCATAAATTCTGGTGTTTAGAGGATAGGAGCTTGGCTAATTTGTACTGGATCGGATTGGTGTCCTGGTACTCGTCGATCATGATGTAGCGGTATTGGTCCTGATATTGTTTGAGGACCTCGGGAAAGTCTTCAAAGAGCTGGACGGTTAGCGAGAGAAGGCTGTCAAAGTCGACTGCATTATAGGCCCGCATGCAGGTCTGAAGCCTTTGGTAAAGATCGGCGCTGAACTGATCGTGCCATGCATTGGAGCCGGCTGCCATCTCTCCCGAAGACAATCCCCGGCTTTTGGCATAGGAGATCTTTTCTATGGTCTCTTCAATCGAGGGGAGGTCTCCTTCATGCTCCAGCATATGCCGTACCAGCTGGGTCGTCATCCGGCGGATATCTTTTTCATTGTACAAGGAAAAATTGGGCGTGAAGCCTAGATGCTGGATCTGTTTTCTTAAGACCTTCATGCAGAAGCTGTGGAAAGTGCTCAGCATGATCGGTTTTGCCTGCCTAGGCCCAATGATCTTGCCGACCCTCTCTCGCATTTCAGAGGCGGCCTTATTGGTAAAAGTAAGCCCTAGGATGGCTGTCGGCGGGACGTTTAAGTTATGGATGAGATGGGCGATCCGGTAGCTTAAAACGCTCGTCTTTCCACTGCCTGCCCCGGCTAGGATCAAAACCCGCCCTTCCGTAGCTAAAACAGCCTTTTGTTGATCTGTGTTCAGATGAGAAAAAAGGGTGTTTGATCCGTGACTCATAATTTTTTGAGAAACTGGAGGATCTCATTTAAAATGATTTTTTTAGACAAGTCGGGAGAGGAGCGCCTTGGCGATATGTTGGCCTCCAAGGAAACAGGAAGCTGCGGATAAAGTTCGCGGAAGGCTTCCCGGACAATCCGTTTGAACCGGTTCCGGTCATGCGCTTTCCCGTGCCGTTTGGAGACTGTGATCCCTAAACGAGGCTTGGAAGAGCGCCCTAACCGGTAATCGATAGCTATCCAGTTGCTGACGAGGCGGTTTCCGCTTTTGAGAATATTCCTAAAATGGGACCGGTAGCGTACTCGAGCCGATTTAGGAAAAGGGTGTCGGACCGGCTTAGAGGAGCCTAGTCGGTCAGTTTTTTGCGTCCAGAGCGGCGGCGGCGGTTGACAATCTTCCTGCCGTCCTTGGTTTTCATTCTCTTGCGAAATCCACATGCGCTTTGTCGTTTTCTTTTGCTTGGTTGATAGGTCCGCTTCATTGTATTGAAATCCTTCAATGAAAGTAAAATAAATTTGCTGTAACTATACCCTAATTCTATGAATATGCTCAAGCTAAAAAAATGTTTCTGTGTCGTCGGCCATCCCTTCATCGGACGGAGCGAATAGGGAGATGAGCTCAAGCGGAGCCTCTTCATCAAAGGAGGTAGCGATTTTAAAAATGGCGATAGTTCCTTCGGGCAAAGGCTCTTTTTCAAAAGGGAGGGGATAGAGCCCGCACCAGTTTTTTTCTAGTACGCCGGCCGCAAGTTCAGCTGCCATGATCAGAGTCTGGATGACCGATTCATGGCAACAGACGGTGATGGCCTTCATTTCTATGGAGCAGGCGTGTTGTGCGGATAGCTTAATGAGTTGTTCAGAAACTCTTTTCCAGACTTCCATCAATGGTTCTGCTTTATCTTGTGCAAACGGAGTGGTTTTCCATTTAAAAAGAGGGTCTATTTTCTGGTGCGGTGGTTCTTTTTTGATGAAATTTCTCCAGTATTCATTCCTAGTGCCAGATCTGAGGATCCCATCTAATTCGCCATAGTGCATTTCCCGAAAGGCGTTGAGGGGGACGATCGTTTCTTTTTCTCCAAGGGCAAGGGCAGCTGTCTGTGTCGCCCTTTGAAGGTCGGAGGAATAGTGGGCTTCGGCATTTGGAAAGTAATTTTTTAAGAAGTCGCCGAGTTTGCGGGCAAGGGTTACTCCCTCTTGAGTGAGCCGAGGATCAGAGTTGCCTCCATAGACTACATCGAGCTTATCGAATTCCGTTTTTCCGTGTGAATAGAGGGCTACTAGCGTTGTCGGGCGAGCTGTCATTTGATTTTCTCCTGAAAAAATTAAGGGGTTGGAATCTATCATCGGGGTTGATTAAGATCCAAGGAGATTTTGCATTCAAAAAAAAACTAGCTTTCGTGCCCCATGATGGCTCTTGCCAAGAAATCCCTCCATTTTGTATAAGGGACGTCTAACTTTTAATTTCCATGCAACTAAGGTTATCATGAAAGTCAGAGCATCGATTAAAGCTGACCCTTCTAAGGGGGATAAAATTGTCCGGCGCCAAGGTCGCGTCTATGTGATTAACAAAACAGATCCTAACCGCAAGCAGAGACAAAAAGGTCCTGCTCGCAAAAAGTAACGAGAACATATGGCAACAAAATCATCTATCGCAAAGCAAAAACGGCGAGAACGTTTAGTGAATTTGAAATGGGAGAAGCGTCAGCATCTCAAATCAATTATCCTTGATATGGATAAGAGTGAAGAAGAGCGGGAAAATGCGAAAACAGCGCTGAACAAAATGCCCCGCAATTCCTCTCCAGTTCGCCTTCGCAGCCGCTGCCAACTGACCGGCCGTGCGCGGGGAGTTCTCAAGAAGTTTAAACTTTCCCGTCTTTGCTTCCGAGAAATGGCCAATAGTGGGATGATTCCAGGCGTTGTTAAATCAAGCTGGTAAGTCTCTAGGAAAGTCAGATTTGTTCTAAAAAAAAGCCATGTTTTCACATGGCTTTTTTTATTTAACTTGTCCCCTACCCCCTCTTAAGAAGCGTTGAGAGATAGAGAAGATGCCAGATCCTCGAGGAAGCTAAGGTGTGATTACAACTTGGGTTCCCCAGCAACCTTGTACCTTGGGCAAGACTTAAGTTGGGTTACTTAGCTTGTTTGTGGCGGGGGTCTTAGAGTCTCTTCCAAGCTTTTCCAGTTCTCCATCATTTCATTCCATACAAATGTCGCTTTATGGATCTTGCCTTCTCTCCAGGCGTGGGAAAGGGCATCGATGCTCATCGGGCCGAATTGTTGGTGGTCGTGGTCCAGGTAGTACCACAGTTTGTTTAAATGGGAGGAGTCGAGCGTTTCTAAGTTGGTTTTAGGAGGGGTCGGTACCGGTTGGTTGCTTTGGACCGTTTTGCCCTGGGCATTTTGAGACTTGTTTAGCGGAGGCAGGACATAGAGCGCGATCATGCCCAAAATCCCAAAAAGCAGTCCGATCGCTAGCCAGATGTTGGGATTACGCCCCCGTTTTTTTGCTTGCTGGTAGCAAAAAACGCCGATAGCTGCATAGAGGAGCAGAAGGTAGATTGTATTCATGAAGGGCCCTATAGTAAAAGACAATGTGAGCATAGGTGAAAATGGGGTTCTCTTCAACTAAATTAGACTACACGGGAATGTATGATTCAGATATGATTCTAGGTAGAGGAAATTGCGAAATTCCGATTTCGCGCCAAGTTGGCGTTTTTTCCAATTCCCTCGGTAGGCAACAGCTTCTTCAAAGGGAATACCATGCATAATCCATTAAAAGAGATCGATCCCAAAGAATTAGATCTTCCTGAGACAACCTTGATCCGCGACATTGAGACCAAGGTGTTTCAATCGATAGCCCTTCAGTGCCTTTCTCAAATTGACGGGATTGAACCGCTGGAAGGAAACTTGTTTGACAGTCTGCTTGGCAGGGACCGGCAGGACAGTGTTAAAGGAATTCATGTCGACCAAGACCAAAAGAGCCACTCTGTCAATGTTAAAGTTGAAATAAACGTCGCTTATGGAGTGTGCATCCCTGACAAGGCAGAAGAGATTCAGACCAAGCTTTTAAAAGAGATCAGCCAGCTGACCGGACTCCATGTAGGCATCGTTCACGTCGTGTTTAAAAATCTGATCTCTACCAAAGAGCCCGATGATACAAAACAAGCGCTTGAAGCTGTGTTGGCTAAGCGTTTGCATGCAACTTCCCAACCATCAGACCGATATGGCGAGGATTTTTAAAGGTCATGCGTAAAGGCAACCTCTTATTTTCTTTTGTTCAGTTTATTTTTGTTATTGCGCTCTTTCTTTTGGGAGGGTTGTTCATCGGGTTGCATTATACCCCTCGCCTCAGGATGGAGTTTGCTGTTTTTATTACAGACCATTCCGTCTCGTTGAGCCTTCTTGGCTGGGCAATTATTGGATGCGCCCTGCTGCTTTGTATTGGATTTTATGTCATGTACAGAGGAGCGTATTATCAAGTCGAGATGGCGCAAGGGCAAGCTGTGATTGATGCTAGAATCATTGAGCAGGTTGTCCGGGGGTATTGGAAAGGGCGCTTTCCCGGGCAGGAGCTGACGGCAGAGGTTGTCCTGCGCGGCAAAAATGCGATTGAAGTATTGGCTGAAGTTCCTGAAATGCCCTTGGATCCGCAAGTCGCCTTGCTCGCTGAAGTGGAGCTCGAGCTTGGACTGCTTCTCGAGCGCCACTTAGGTCATCGGCGCGAGTGGGCAATGACCGTCATTCCGCGCCGTCCTTAGAACAGCTTCTTAGAGATCTCCCACTTCGCATAGGTGTTTGGCCATAAAACGATCGAATTCGGCAAATTGCTGTTCAAAGGCTAGCCGGGATTCCTCGCTTCTAAGGGAAGTGTTGGGATCGATCGAGCATCCTAACACAAGGCAGTTGTCTAAGATTGTCTTTTTTGCTTCGAGGCAGGCAGAGTTTTGAGGATATAGGCACTCAAGGGTTTCCATTTCCTGCGGGGATAAAGAGCGGGGATCTTCTTTCGCTTTCTCTTTAGCTTCGAGGTAGTCTATATTTTGCGGCAGTCTTAAGTTGTGTTCTTTTGTTTTGATCATGTTTTCAGATTTTTGATGGATGGTTTGATTGTAGTGGACTTCAAAAGCATTGAGATTTGAAGCTCTAAGAAGATCGAAAGAGAACCGGTCGCGGGGAAGAGATAAGTCATTAGCTAATTGTTGGAGGGAGCTGCCTCCGATAACAAATTGCTCCGTCTTTTCTTGGACAGCTTTCACCCATTCTTCAGTTTTGGAAAGAAGTAAAATTGAATAGAATCCTTGGGCTAGGGCCGCAGACCATTTTTCTTTGATCAGCTCGGCGCAGTCTTGCCTAAACTCCGATTTGAGCCGTTTGGCCTCTGAATCATAGACAGACCTTTCGACAATATAATCAAATGCGTTGAGGATTTCCCGTAGAGGTTCTTGTAATGTTTGAGGAGAGGTAAAATCGAATTGAGCCAAGTCTTTGTCGAGAGCGTGGATGCAGTTGGCAAGATAGTTTTTGTCTCCTTCTTCCGAGAGGCTGTATTCAGAAAGATCTAAAATATTCTGCGTAAAAACTTCTTCGAGAGTTTGGGAAGAAGGTTCTGCTTCTTGAGAATTTCCCCATATGAGATCGCCTAGGCCTGTTAGGCCTGTAGTTAACCAGTCGATATATCCAGCAGCCATGACTATTTTCCTTTCAGTTTGAAATAGACCTCTTGCGTAACAACGGGTTCGTCACGCAAGAGGTCTAATGAAGGGATCATTTGTAGTCGCTTGATTGTTTCTAGTCAAAGAATTTTTAGCAGAAAGTTTTATGCTTTATAACCCAGCTTGCCCGGCGAACAGAGAGAAATAGTCGCTTTTACTCCCTTATCTGCGAGCTGCGACGGACATATGCTAAGCTTCGTTCACCGCCAAGGTCGCGACTTTGGCTTC
>CAZEYJ010000050.1:0-18867 GCA_964516795.1 uncultured bacterium | reverse complement strand
TAAAGCTGCGTTTTGAGAGTGTGAAGGAGCTGCTGCCCGAGGTCGCGGAAACAGGCGATATGGCGTTCTATGACCAGCTCCTTCAGGAGTTGGAGGAGGTCGAGCGGGTCCTTTCTGAAATGGAGGTCCGCAAGATGCTTTCGGGCGAGCTCGACGGGAAGAACTGCTTTTTAGGCATCAATGCCGGAGCTGGCGGAACGGAGGCGTGCGATTGGGCCTTGATGCTGTCAAGGATGTACCAGCGCTGGGCGGCAAGACGGGGATGGAAGGTCGACGTTCTCGATTCTGTCGATGGAGATGTTGCCGGCATTAAAAGCATCACGTTCAAGATCTCCGGCTCATTTGCTTACGGGTATTGCAAGGCGGAACGAGGAGTCCACCGTCTCGTCCGGATCTCCCCCTTCGATAGCAACGCGCGGCGGCATACAAGTTTTGCCTCGGTGGATATTACGCCTGAGATCGACGACGATATCCAAATCGAGATCAAGCCTGATCAGATCCGCGTCGATACCTATCGCGCCTCGGGAGCCGGGGGCCAGCACGTCAATAAGACCGACTCGGCGGTCCGGATCACCCATATGCCTTCCGGGATCATCGTCTCATGCCAAAGCGAAAGGAGCCAGATCCAGAACCGGGAAACATGCATGAAGCTGCTAAGGGCGAAGCTTTATGAGATCGAGATGATGGAACGGGAGAGCAAGGTTAAAGAGATCGCCGGTGAAAAAAAAGAGATTGCATGGGGATCTCAAATCCGCAATTATGTGTTCCAACCGTATACGCTTGTCAAAGATACCCGCACCAAGTTCGAAGTCGGCAATATCCATGCCGTGATGGACGGCGATCTGGATGACTTTGTCAATGCTTATTTAAAAGAGTTCGGATAGGAGAAGAGATGAGCGTGACTCCAGGTGTCGATATTCGTTATACCTACTTGACCGATGCCCCTTATTTGCGCGATTGGCTTTTGGAACCGCAGGTGCAGCATTGGTTTCCTGTTTCAGAAGAGAAGGAAATTGAAAACGCTGTGCAGTGCTGGATCGGTTTTTCCCGTTACAATTCGAGCTTGACGGCGACGATCGACAATGTGCCTTGCGGCATGGCAACCTTGTTTCTGATGCCTTACAAAAAGGTGGCCCACCATTGCCTTTTCAAGCTGGTTGTCGATCCGAAGCATCAGCGGAAAGGGATTGGGCGGATGCTGCTCAAGAATTTAAAGCATTTGGCAAAGACCTACTTTCATCTCGAGCTGATGCACATCGAGGTTTTTGATCAGAACCCGTTTATCCACTTGCTAGGGGAATTTGATTTTCAGGAGTTTGCCCGGCAGGAGAAGTTCGTGAAAGAGGCGGACGGGTATTTGGCCAGGATATTGTACCAAAGCTATTTGTGAGAGGACCGATGACAACACCGCCCGAGCTGACCTTCCGCCTGACAAACTTAGCAGATGCCGCTCCGCTTATGCAGTGGTTGATGGACCCTAAAATCCTTCCGTGGTTTCCGATGATCGATGCCAGGGAAGTCGAAGACGCTGTCAGGATCTGGGTCGGCTATTCGCGGATCGAGGCCGGGTTGACCGCGGAGTGGAATGGAGAGCCTTGTGGAATGGCAAACCTCTACATCCAGCCTTATAAAAAACTCAGCCATACCTGCCTTTTTTCTGTGATCGTAAAAGAGAACATGCGGGGCAAGGGGATCGGAGCCGCTCTGCTCCGGAAATTGATGGAGCATGCAAAACGCAAATTTAATATCGAAATCTTGCATTTGGAAGTCTACGAAGGGAATCCTGCGCGGAAATTATACGAGCGCCTTGGATTTAAACCGTTTGGGTCTCAAGCGCATTTCATTAAGGAAAATGGAAAGTACATGAGCAAGACGTTCATGCAAAAACAGTTGGATTGATATGGCAGGACATAGTAAATGGGCTAACATTAAGCATCGGAAGAGCCGTTCAGATGCAATCAAGGGGAAGCTCTTTTCCCGCATCACAAAAGAGATCATCAGCGCCGTTAAACAAGGAGGGCCCGATCCTAAATCGAACCCTAAGCTCCGGATGGTGCTCGTCAAGGCCCGCGAAGCCAACCTTCCCAATGAAAATATCGAGCGGAACATTAAAAAGGCAACAAGCGCGGACCAGGCCGATTATGTCGAGTTCACCTATGAGATTTACGGATATGGCGGCGTTGGGATCATTGTCGATGTGATGACCGATAATAAGAACAGGATCTCCTCCGACATGCGCATTGCAACGAACAAGAAAGGGGGGACGATCGCCAACCCCGGCGCCGTGGCGTTCAACTTTGACCGCAAAGGGGTGATCCAGGTCGCCAAAAAAAATGCGATCGAGGATGAGCTCTTCTTGACTGCAACAAATGCCGGCGCAGAGGATTTTGACGCAGAAGAAGAACTGTTTATCATCACGACAGCTCCCGACCAGCTCTTCCAGGTCAAAGAAAAGTTAGAGCAAAGCGGGATCAAAGTCGAAGAGGCAGACCTCCAGATGATCCCGAAAAATTATGTCGAATGCAACCAGGAAAACGCGAAGGCGAACCTTGAGCTCATCGAGTATTTAGAGGCGCTGGACGATGTCGACGCCGTCTTTCATAACATGAAGTCCGAGTAGAGGCCTTATATTCTCATTTAATTATTTTTAGAAATGGAAGCCGGGGTTGTCCGTAGCAAAAACCATCAGGTCGGTCGTTTGAAAAGCGTAGTCGATTTCAGATGGGAGTTGGTGTAGTTGGTTGTGACGCACATCAAGTGAGCGCAGGCGAGGGATGCTTCCAAGAGTCGCGGGGATATGAGAGAGCTGGTTAAAAGAGAGCTCCAGATTTCGCAATGAGCTGAGATTTCCGATCGTATCTGGCAGTTCGGAAATCTGGTTGTAGCTCAAGTCAAGGTGTGCTAGTTGGCGGAGGCTGCCAATGGTGTCTGCGATCTCTGTTAAGTGATTATGCGATAGGTCAATGGATTGTAGCATAGAGAGTGCTTCGACCGAGCGAGGGACTTGTTCAATCAGGTTATGAGAAAGATGTAAGGACTCTAACTGTGGAAGTTTTAAATCAGGAAAAGTTTCGATCTGGTTGCAGGCAAGATTAAGAATTTTGAGTTTAGAAAGGCCATTGATCGAATCTGGAATGTGCTTGATTTTGTTGTGAGACAATTCAATGTGTTGTAGTTGAGAAAGGCGACTGATTGAATCTGGGATGTATTTGATTTGATTATGAGATAAATCAACATATTGTAGTTGAGAAAAACGAAGGATTCCCAATTCCGGAAACAGGTGGAGTTTTTTATCGCTTAAATCAGCTTTTTTTCTCCTTTGAACACCCAGTTTACTCAGTTTTTTCAATACAAAACTATCGATCGTGTTACGCCATAACAGGCAAACTCGCCTCGCATTTCTTGTAGAGCGATTATCATGTGCTACATATTGAAGTGTCAGGAGCAAGGTGTCATAGTTAAGGAAAATGGGATTTCCTGTTGCGGGATCAATTGAACTGGGGATGCCGTTTTCCCGTTCTGCGCTAGAAGGGTCTTCAACAGTGATCTCAGCTGTGGCCTCTTCTTTTTCTTCTGCTCTCGTGAATGATGGAACGCCATCGTATGATGTCTTGAAAGTGATAATTGGGTCTGTCATATAAATTCCTTTTATTTTTAGATAATTAGCGAATTAATAACAGGCATTATAATAAATATAAAGTTTATTTAAAATGGAATTTTAATGTTTTTTTGTTATAATTTGTTTTTATTAACTTTAGTTTGAGGTTTATATGGCTTCTGGTTGTTGTTTTTCAAGTGTTTTAGATTCAGAAGGTTATAGTAATTATCTCATGAGCCCTGATTGTGAGGTTATTGGTTCGCGCCGGGGAGGAAGGGGCAATCAGGAGTGGATTTTTACTTATCGTGATGGAACAGAGTGGGTTGTTTTGCTACGGAAAGATGCTAAGGAACGTTTTTGCGGCTTTTTATACTTGGAAAGTGCGATCCAAGAAGCTGGCTTGCGCTATGTCAAGGCGGCGGCAAATAAAATGGCTATTGAACAAGGGAGAGTGGTCTATTTATCCCAGTATTGCGGTGAAGACAGGCCCTCACTTTTTTCTCTTGGACTCTCTGAGAGCCAGGAGCTGGTGACCCTTCAAAAGGAGATTTGTTTTACCGATATGGGCGGGATGGCGAATGTGAGACAGCAGGGAGAGGACATTTACGTGTTTGATACGGCAAAAAACAGTTTTAATCCAAGCGTGCATGAAAAAATCGACGCTTTTGTTCAAAAACATGATGCAATCTGTGCTCTTTTAGAAAGCGCTAGGGCCTCCTCTTCTCATCAGTAAAAAATTAGTTGATGATTGAGATAAAAATAAAATAGCAGTAGTGTCTTGCTATTTTAATTTTATTAATTCAGTGTTGTTGTTTAATTGCTGTTATTTTTGAGTTTATTTAGTTTAGTTTAATTGCGTTTCTGTGTTATAAACGTGCCTAATTTATTTAAATTGGGCTTTTTATGACATCTTATCTCAGGCTACAGAATTTTATTGCTGCAGCCCAGCAGGGGTACAGCGCTCCGTCAGAAATGCACTTGGTCTATCAAGGCGATCAAGCGGTGTTAGAGGTAGGATCTAATCGGTCTCGGTATTCTCGCTTATGCTGTGAGCAGAATAGGCGGACTTGGGATGTTTTCTTGCGCTCAGTCAACGATGCTTTGGGAGCGGGCCGGATGGAAAAGATCTGTCGGAGATATCGGTTCAATCCCCATGAGCTTCAGCGGAAAGGAGCGCCTCTTTTGCCTCAACATATTGAGATGTTCAGCGTTGGAGCAAGCCGAATGACGACACGGGATGTCAAGCAGCTTTTTCAGGGCGAGCGCCTTAAAGATCTTTCCATGCAGGAGTTGTCGGAGCGTTTTCACGTTGCAAATCCTTTTCGTATGATGGACTGCTCAATAGACCCTCAGCTTATTCAGGGGACGCCAACGGAGATCAGCGCCTATTTTTGGCGCAACTCATTTTTAATGGATAAGGAAACCCAGGTTCTTTGTTGCGGCGTTCAGGAGCTTTCTTTTACAGATTGGCAAGAGCGGTTTTGTAAAACGGTTGTGAACCGTGAGCTATCTGAAAAACAAGTGATTCAGGCGCCGGGGACGAACGGCAGGATCGAATATTATAAAGTTTATCGGAAGATTGCGGCGGGAAATGGGCTTGTCGCCTACGCCCTTTCTCCTATGGGAAACGATTCGAGCTTAAAGCCGGTTGTTTTTTTCAGGCCGACCCAGTTTAACTTGTCTGCGGAAGAATCCCTTGAGAGCTATATGAACGATATGGAACCGCATATCGGGGAAATGGGCTATTCTTCTGCAAAACTTATTTTCGACCAGTTGATGCAAGATCCTAAGTTTTGCTCTTCTGAAGTTAAAATTGGCGTTGCCGGTTATAGTTTGGGAGGAGCGCATGCGCAGCGCTTTGTAGCAGACTATTGGAGGCAGGTCTCTGAGGCGACTTTTTACAATGACCCGAGTGTTGATAGCGGATTGGCAGAACGGTTTGCCCAGGAAGTCAATGAGGCAGGGCCCCTTGTCCAGCCGATCCGTTTGAATATCATGCGTACAGTGGGAGATGCTGCCACCTATATAGGGGAAAAGCATTTGGGGTGGGGAGTCAATCATCCTGACGCATTCGTCCAGCTTTTCGAGTTTGACCATCAACATCGACAGCTGTCTTTATTGCAGCTGCATGCCGTTAGAGTATTTGACAATCTACATTCTAATTATCGCACAACGGTCCGGATCGGTCTGGAGGAGTTCAATGCCCATTTGGACAATGAAGCACGGGGAAATGACATTTTTTGGTATGAGAAAACAAGGAAGCTATGGGGGCCGGTTATCTATTGGATCCTTTATGTGATCAGGGAAATCAATTTTTTCCTCAAAAACATGTTGGGAATTGAGGTATTTCACGATAGCCAAAAATCTAAATTGAGGTCGTGATGGCAGATTATTTGAGATTGCACAATTTTGCAGTTGAAGCGCAGAGGGCTTACGATGCGCCGCAATTGCAGCGCTTGGTGATTCAGAGGGATCATCATACTATTGTGAGTTCGGCAGCTTCTCATTTTTTGTGGAGCTCACAGAGCATTCGAGAAGAAAATCGACGCACATGGACCGTATTTCTCCAGTCTTTGGAATCGGAACTAGGGGGCACTAAGGTTTATGAAATTTGCAAAAGATACCGGCTTAACACAGCTAGAGCTCAACGGTTAGGGCTGCCTTTGCTTCCAAAACATGTCGAGATGTTCAGCGTTGGGGCTAGCCGGATCAAAACGCGCGATTTGAAGGGGCGGCATGCTGAACTTCATTTGCGCATGGCATCTGTAGCAAGGCTTTCTGAAATGATGGGATCGGCAAACCCATTTCCTATTGTAGGCTGGACGATGGACCCAGCTAGCATACCGGGGGATCCGACCCGGATGTCGGCCCGGTTTGTGTTTGATCCTCTGTTGATGGACAAAGAGGCTCAATTGCTCCTTTCCGATGCGGGAAGGTTGCCTCATGAAGTGTGGCAGGAAAGACTGTGCAAAGCTGTTGTCAATCGCGAGTTGGAGGAAAAACAGATCATCCCCGCACCGGGTGCTGGGGGACGCGTCGAGTATTATAAAATTCATCGCCGCATAGCAACCGGGGATGGGCTTGTCGCTTACGCATTGCGGCCGCTTGGAGCAGATTCCACATTAAAACCGTTGTTGGTATTTAGGCCGACCCAGGGCTCTTTATCGAATGAGGATGCATTGGAGACCTATTTAAACGACATTCAGCCTAATCTGGGAGAGATGGGGTACTCGGCGGCAAAAAGCCGGTTTGACCAGTTGATGCGCGACCCGAAGTTTTGCCCTCCGTCCGGAAAAATTGAGGTGGCAGGCTATAGCTTGGGCGGAACCCATGCTCAGCGGTTTGTGGCTGACTTTTGGCGGCAAGTCTCCCAAGCGACATTTTATAACGATCCCGGTGTCGAAAGGGAGCTAGCTGAACAGTTTGCCCAAGAGATCAACGGGCAAGGGCCCGACCTAAGCTCAATCCGATTGAATATTTGGCGTACAGAAGGCGATCTTGTTCATCTTGCCGGAGAAAAGCACCTGGGCTGGGGAATTGTGCATCCTCAAGTGAGCGTTGATCTCTTTGAATTTAACCATCTCTCTCAAGAGATCTCCATGTCTGAACTTCACGGGACCAGGGTGCTTGATGCCCAGTATCGGAATTGTCGCATCAACATGCTGCGCAGCTCCGATGAGCTCAATCGGCATTTGGACAACACTCAGGACTCCGCTGCTCTGTTTTATTATGAACAGGGAAGGAAAAGCATTAGTGGGGTCGTTTATTTCCTTCTATGCGGTTTCCGTCACTTATTGAGGCTCTTGAGCTCTCTTCTTGGAATTGCCCTCCTCCGCAGCAGCAATCGCGTCAATTAAACGGATGATGTTCTCTTCCGCATGGGCTTTTCCCCATTCGGCATCGGCTTCCGGCTGTCGGGCTAGGATCGCGACGTATGCGTAGGCCTGGCAGCGCTGATCTTCAGAAAAGGCATTCCACTTGGTCTGTAAGGCTGTGATCAAAGCTTTGGCAAAGTGTGTTTTGTCAGCAAAAAGAGCAGCTTTTTTCGATGGCAAAGAACTTGATGAGGATCTGATCGGTGCCGCTTGATAGATCCTTTCTTTCATCTCATCAGGGAGTTTTTCAAAGGAGCTTCGGAGGGCAGCATCCCCTTTTCCACAATGGATTTTTTGGCATAAAGCAGCCAGCGCTGAGCGGCAGTGGTAGCTGGAACAAGCTAAGTGTTTATCAGCGATTTGTTGAGAGTTGAATTTTTGAAAATCAATGCGCGCGCGAAAATTTTTATCCAAGAGGAAGATGAGTTGATAAGCATTAGTCAGGTAAAGCTCTGTTAGCTGAAAGAGATTTCCTAGCGAGTCCGGCAAGTTTGTGAGCCGGTTGTGAGAAATGTTAAGATAAATGAGTTGAGAGAGATTTCCGATGGTATTCGGCAGGCTTTTCAGCTCATTTTTAGAAAGGAAAAGTCTTTTTAGCAAAGAGAGATTTCCGATTGCCTCCGGCAAGCTTGTGAGCCGGTTGACAGAAAGGTCAAGCCATGTGAGCTGGAAGAGGCAGCCGATTTCTTTTGGCAGAGTTGTCAGCTGGTTATTAAAAAGCTTAAGGTCTGTTAATTGAGAGAACATGCCGATTTCAGGTGGGAGAATGGTCAAATTCATCCCCGCTAGATCCAACGTGGTTATGCGGGCGATTTTTTGTGCATGGGTTGGATCGTTAAGCCATTTGCGGATGGATGACGCACTAGTTGGGATATCAGCTCCTTCAAAATGGATTTTATTCTGAATTTCCATCCAGATCTTTTCAAGAGATGTATTGAGGTTTTTCTGTATCTGCTCGTAAGGATTAACCTCGAGTCCTAAAATTTGAGAAGAGCCTGCTAAGGCGAGGCTCAGGTTTGTAAATCGAGAGAAATACGGACATTCAAAAGGCAAAGCAGACGCACCGGGTTCCGGTTCGTTGGCAAGAAGATCGGAGACAGAGTGGTCGATCTGGGAAATTTTGGCAGCTAGATTTCGATAAAGGGGCCAAGTGTTTTGAAGTTTTTTCCAGTAAGGTTCAAGCAATTCATATTCTAATACACGATTCCAATTCTTGCTCACTTCTCGAAAGCGGCAAAGCTTGCCGATCTCTTTGCAGTTGTTCGTTGAGAATCTAAAAATCATGGCCAAGATCTCATTGGGAAGCGAGTCGATAGAGGCCAGCTCTAAAAGATTCTCTTCTTTTCCCTTGTTAGCAGAGTAAGGAATATTTACTGGAGGGTCGTTTATTAAAGTAATGCTAGGGCTCATGTTAAATCAGTATTTTAAATGTTCGTGTTCCATTTTAGTGTAATACATAGAATTATCCAATATGTATATTTGTTGATATTTTTTTTGCCTTGTCCATAAACCTGGTTTGTGGACAGCTTCTAAGGGTGGCGCCGGTTTTTTAGGCGCAAGAATGCGAGGGGGAGCAAGGCGAGAAGGCCTATCCCGACCAGCATGATGTTGATTTGGGGCGTCAGGATATCGGCCATGGAAAAATGGGTATGCTTGTCAAAATAGTGGGAAAGGCCCGAGCCTCCTTGAGTCATGACGATCGATAAAGGAAGGACCCCGACAGCAGTTGTCCAGATAAAGATCGATTTGGGGACATTCATTAATGCAGAGCCGACATTGATCAGCCAAAAGGGAAGCAGATGGGAAAATCGGAAAAATAGGAGATAGTAGGCCTCATCGTGCTTTACCCGTTTTTTGAAGCGGGCCAATTGGTTGTTTTGATAGCGGGAAAGGGGGATTTTACATGCAGCCTGCATGGCGCACATGAAGAGGGTTGCCCCTAATGTCTCAGACAGGACGATATAGGCAATTGCGGCAGGCAGGGGGAAGAGAAATCCTGCGACGACATTGAGGAAAAGCGAGTCGGGGACCACAAGGCAGACCGACACGGTATAGATCCCAATGAAATAGAACGCAGAAAGAAAGGGATGGGAGTGGATGTAGTTTTTCCATTCTATATGGTTGAGCTGGATGTAGTCGAAATTGAAATTGTGGTAGACCCCGCTCAAATAGACCCATGCCATCGCGCCTAAGATCAGAAGAAAAGGGATTGTCGATAGGACTTGTTTTTTCATTGGGTTATATCTGGATGCTTTGCTTCTCCTGTTTTCAGTTTCGATTTTGAATCGTTTTCTGTATATAGAAAATTTTAATCTGGTTGTCCTATGGAATACTTCATTATCTGTTTAGCGACGTTGCTGATCTCGGTCATCGCTCTGTTTTCTGGCTTTGGGGTGGGAACTGTTTTGGTTCCGGTCTTTGCTCTTTTTTTTCCCTTGCCGATTGCGGTTGCAACGACTGCTGTCGTCCATTTTTTTGGCAATTTGTTCAAGATGGGATTGGTCGGACGATTTGCCAGCTGGCGCGTTGTGATGCAATTCGGCATACCGGCGGCGATCGGATCTTTGATCGGGGCTTATTTATTGGGGATGTTTGCCCATTTTCATCCGATTGTTTCCTACCGGTTAGGGAAAATTCCCTGCCAAGTGACCGTGTTGGGGTTGATTGTTGGGACGATTGTTATTTTGTCTTCGCTGTTTGAGTTGGTCCCGCGCCTCGCGAGGCTGTCTGTGCAGCGGGCCTATATTCCGTTGGGCGGGGCCTTGTCTGGATTTTTTGGGGGTATTTCGGGCAACCAGGGAATTTTAAGGGCGGCATTTTTGATTAAATCGGGTTTGAACCAGAAGCAATTCATTGGCACGAGCGCAGTTTGCAGCGTGATTGTAGACTTTGTGAGGATCATTGTCTATGGAGTGGTTGCTTATAAAGGCCAAATTGGGAATTTAAAAGGGATGCAGGGGTTAGTGATTGCTGCGACTTTGAGCGCTTTCTTGGGATCTTATCTCGGATCAAAGTTCATGGACAGGGTGGCATTTGGCCTGCTGCAGAAAATTGTGGGAACGATGCTGATCCTTCTTGGCCTGGCAATCGTTTTAGGTCTATAACGCTATAGTCAAGTCATTGTCAGTTGAGCGATCTATACCGAACGTGTCTCAAAAATTGGTTTTTGGTAGTGAGGGAGTCATTTTCCGTTAGGAAAATGACCCCTTGCTGTAATTATTTGACCGATACGAAAGATCCCACTGTATGGATCTCTTCTTTCGAAATGAGTTCGTAGCGGAAGTCGTTTTCTGGAGGAAGGACTCCTTCGACAAGAACGGCGAGACGGCGGGAATTGTCGCGCGAGAGGAATTCTTGGGTCAGTTTGCAGAACTGCTCATAGGAGAGTTCTTTACAGGCGTTAACGCGTTTGTTGATCCAATTGAAATCGCCGTATTCGAAGGCAAGGTCGTTGAGCTTATGAGCCATCCCTTCCATATTTTCAGGCGGCATTTGGAGGAGGGTGATCGTATTGGCTCTGATGCTTTCAAATCGCTCTTTTGAAACAATCTGTTTGAGGTTTTTGTTGAAATCTTCAAGGAAGAGTTCGAACCTGGCGAGCAGTTCGGAAGGATAATGAGTGCTCGACTGGACAGCAAAGTATTGAAGAAGCTGTCTTTCTTTTTCCATAGCTTTTGCTTTGGCGATGTAGGCGGTCTGCTGCTTGGTGCGCAAGGTATCGAAAAAGGCATCGCTTAAGGCTGAGCCAAGAATTTGCTGGGCTCCCCGTTTCTTAAATGTTAATTCCCCTTCTTCGATGAGCAGCATGACCCCATGTCCTTGCCGGTCGGTCTGTTGGCTCAGCATATAAGGGCCATCTTGGTTCGAAAGGAGGAGCACTTGTTTTTTTGACTGCTCTGCAAGAGGATAGGGACTGCTATGCAGCGTCGTGCGGAGGTCTTCCCAAAGTTCAAGAGCTTGTTCAGTGGAGAGGTTTCCGTAGAGCATCGCTTGGGTATAGGTCTTTGCAAACAGGTTTTTCGAGAAGGTTAAAAACTCTTCATAAGAGATGGTCTGGATCGCCTTCCATTTATCTCGGTTGGTGGCCTTATTAAAGATAACGCTGTCCATGACTTCGCTCGCTTGGCGGACAGGCAGCTCTTTGGAGGCATTATCGTAGTCTGAAGCTAAAGAGGCTTTGTAGATCTCAAAGTTGTCTTTGGAAGGGGCTGCTTCTCTAAATGAGGCAGCAATATCATGCAGCAGCAGCGGCGCCTTATCGCTAAAGCCTCGGACAGAAAGTTTGATCGATAGATCGTCAGAGTGGAACCCTGCATGGATTTTGGCGTTGTCAGCAAAGAACAGAGTGGAGGAGAGCTGCTCTTTTAAGGCGCGCAGGTAAAGGTCGGTAAGGACTTGCGATTTCGCAGTGGGGTCGATAAGGGGGGATTTAAAGGTGAAGAGCGAAGCGATTTCAGGAACTTGATAGCGGGAATCTTGGGCAAAGTAGACTTGGGCCTCATCATTGGAATAGAGGAGGAGGGGCTGTTCAGCCGTTCCGCTGTTCTCTTCTTTTTGAACAAGGTTGAATTGAGCGGGAAGGAAAGGGTTTTCTTGAGGGAGCTGGATTTTCTGAGAAACTTTTATTTGGTCCCATGCGGTCAGACGGGAGGCCGGGATCTCTTTAATGGCATATTCTGCAGCCATCCATTGCTCTTTGAGGTTGGGGGCAACTCCTGTTTTTGCTGGATTGCCAAGGACGAAATAGACGCAGTTTTCCGCTTTGAGCGAATTGATGAACTTTGCGATGAAGTTGGGATCGTAGATGCTGGGCATCCGCGTTTTTTCCGGGAACGTCGCGATCTCCTCGTAGACGAGGTCGTCAGTTAAACGGATCACGGTAGAAAAAGCGTCATCGCGGGATTGGTATTGGTAGTTAAGCTGGGAAACCGTCTGTAGCTCATCGAAGAGATATTTGGGGATCCCATCTTGTTTTAATCTCGCGATCGTCTCATAAATGCGCGAGATCGCCGTGTTGACCTTCGTCATGCCGAAATCGGTCAGGGAAAGATCAATGGAGAATAAGAGGGTGTCTTTGGAGAAGCGATCGCAGCTGACATGGATCGATTCAGCAATTTTTTCTTCTTTGAGCTGAGAGATTAAACTGTTTTTCCCCTCTTGTTCTAAAACGTAGGCCACAAGAGCAGGAGCTTTTCTTTCGATGTCGAGGGCAAATTCAGAGGGGACCTCCCAAAGCAGCGACAGCTGTTTGATATCGCGGACAGGCTTGATATAGATCATGTGTCCTTTTTGCAAGGGAGAGGTCAAGGATGCTTGAATGGTCGTTTCAGGAACGTCAAGGCGTGCCACTTTGGAAAAGTCTTGGACGGCAAGCTCCCTTAGTTTATCTAAAGGCAGCGGAGAGATCATGACCAAATGCATCCGGTCGGCGCTGTAATACGTGTGGTACCATTTTTTAAGCGCCTCTTGGGGAATTCCAGAGAGGGTTTGGGCATTTCCTGTTGAAAAGCCGCTGTTCGGATGGTTCCGGTTGCCCGTTTCTTTCAAAATCATGTACTGGCGCCAGCCGTCATGCTCGATATTTTTTGAGTGTTCTTGGTCGACGGCATGCAGCTCCCTATCGATGCAATGCGGGAGGAAAAGAGGGTCGATAAAAAAGTGGGAGAATCTATCAAGGGCGGGGGCAAAGGAGTCGTTGTTGACGGAAAACATGTAAACGGTCCGATCGGAGGCTGTATAGGCATTGACGGAGCCTCCGTGATCGGAGATGAATTGCATGTACTCAAATTCTTTGGGGTACGCTTCGTTGCCCATGAAGAGCATGTGCTCGAGGAAATGGGCAAGTCCGGGATATTCTTTCGGATCTTTCCAGGATCCTGCTTCGACAGCCAGCCCCGCTGCCGACTGTTCTACGCCGGGATCGGATACCAGATAGACTTCAAGCCCGTTGGCCAAG
This sequence comes from uncultured bacterium, assembly GCA_964516795.1. Classification (GTDB taxonomy): domain Bacteria; phylum Chlamydiota; class Chlamydiia; order Chlamydiales; family Rhabdochlamydiaceae; genus Acherontichlamydia. The sequence goes on along the minus strand of CAZEYJ010000050.1, from coordinate 5,438 downwards.
ACGAGTTTTTCAGTCTGCCTTTCATTTAAAGCAGGATTAAGGAGGGGAAGAGTAGCAAGATCTTCAACAATGCGGTAACTTGCAGGCGGAGCTGCTTCTTTGGCGGCTGCAATCGAGAGAGTTGCTAGGAACAGAGAAGATAACAGGGTGTATAGCTTCATATCTCATGGCTCCTTAATTTTTCGTAATTTGCGCGGACAAGACCGCAGATAAAGCGGGCCCTAGCCTCTCGCCTCTCATGTTTATTGGCGAGCTCGCTTCCCGGAAATTTCTCCATATCGATCTCAGGACCGAATGCCAGGCGGAGTTTTCCCCGTTTGGCTTTTCTGATCTCTCCGAGCTCGAGTTGGATCGTCTCCGGAGGGGGAAGCAGTTCATGTGTTTTGAGCGTTAAAGGGTAGAAGGAGGTCGGATGGCCGGCCCTTTGCGCCATTAAATAGAACATCTCGATGCTTTGGGCGTCAAAGTCGGCAACTTCAAAAATGCCCTCTTTATTCGGCCTGTCCCTTCCTCCGCTCGGAGCGACGTAGATTGCTTTGCCGCCTTCGCTAAGAAGCTCGCTCATTAATTGCATCGTTCGCTTGTTGTGCATCTGTTTTTGCGTTTTGAGCTCAGGAGGGACATCGATATAGCGTTTGGAATAGATACAGAGCAGATTGCGCCCCATGCTGAAAGGGACGGCTAGGGGATCTGTAATCACCCGTTCCCCTGCAACGAAAATGAGCTTTTCTGCATAGTCGGGAGCAATCTTTTCAAGAAGAATGCTGATGGCCTGAGGATCGGCTTCAGTTTGGTGGTTGGCAAAAAAAATCGCGTTATGCCCTTTTTCTAAGCAGGCATTGATCGATTGGAGATGTTCGATGCCGAGCACTTTCGATTTGTCCATTTCGATCAGAGGCTTGAGGATGTCGACCCCGAATTGATAATAATCAAACGGCTTGCGGATCCTTTCGTGATAAGGCTGGAAAACAAAAGGTTCGATGCATTGGTTGCGGATCAAATCCAAGTAATCGAGGAAAAGCCCTTTGTAGTGGTCGATCGACATCCCGGTTCCTCGAAGGGCCTCATCATAGCCCTCAAAAAAATGCCTTAAGATCTCCTGGTATTTTTGAGGGATCGATTGGTCCGCGGTATAAGCTCTTAGCTTATCAAAAATCGGAGAGCTTGTGAATTCAGACTTCGAGTTTTTTTCCATTGATTGAAGAGTAAAATTGGAATTCATTAAGGTGGAGGTTGTCATTCACTTCAAATTTCAGTTGAGCATTCCATTTTTCCGCAAGCTTGCGGAAGTAGTCTTTGTCATGGTGCGCTAAATAATGATCTAGATCAGGATGGGAAATCATTTCAAGTCCAAAATGCTGTTGTTGGCAGATCAGTTTCTTTAAAGCCCTCTCGATTTCAATCGCGATGCTTTCATGGCTCTTGATCAGCCCGCTTCCGCTGCAGTAAGGGCAATTGGTGAAGATGGTTTGAATGAGCGATTCCCGGTTGCGCTGGCGCGTCATTTCCACTAGGCCGAATTCGCTCATGCCGAGGATCGTGCACTTTGCCGAGTCGTCTTTCATCGCCTCTTTAAGCCGGTCTAAGACGCGGCGCTGGTTTTTACGCGAGCGCATATCGATGAAGTCGCAGATCACCAGTCCGCCGATGTTGCGGATGCGCAGCTGTCTGGCTATCTCTTCGGCCGCTTCCATGTTGATCTGGACTAGAGCTTCTTCCACATCGGACGTGCCGCTCTGATGGCTGCTTCTTCCCGAGTTGACATCGATCGTATACATCGCCTCAGTTCGGTCTAGGAAAAGGTAGCCGCCGCTGGAAAGCCAGATTTTTCTGCGTAGCGCCCGGTCGATCTCCCGTTCTACATTAAAACGTTCGAAAATGGGGCTCTTATCGCGGTAAAGTTCGACTTTAAGGGGATGTTCGTTGCTGTATTTGGCATAAAGCTGTTTGCAGCGCTGGAAGACTTTGTAATCGTCGACGAGGACCCTTTCGAACTTTTTGTCGACGGCCGTCAAAATAGCCCGTTTGATGAGATCGGATTCTTCGTAAAGGCATGTCGGTTTGGAGGATTTGTGGAAGTTATTGACGATCTCTTGCCAGGTCTTGAGCAGGTCGTTGGCTTCTGCGATCAGCATTTCGGGCGATGCGTTCATGCTGGCCGTCCTGCAGATCAGTCCCATATCTTTTGGCATTTCAAAGGCGCGGATCAGCTTTTTCAGACGGTCGCGCGAGGCCGGGTCTTCAATTTTGCGTGAGACGCCCCGATGAGGTGTATTCGGCAGGAGGACGAGGTACCTCCCTGCAATCGAAATGTTCGAGGTGAGCCTGGCCCCTTTAGAACCGATGGGTTCTTTGACAACTTGGACAAAGACGGGCTGGTCGAGTTTCATGAGCTTGGAGATATCGGTCTCTTTGCGCTGCTTGGCCTGTGTTTTGGCGATATCGACATCCCAATCGAAGTCCATTTCGAACATCTCTTGGAATTTTTGCGTATTTTCGAGGATATCGGAAATATGGATAAAACCGTTCTCCCCTTCATTGATATCGATGAAGGCGGATTGGATATTATGGAGGATGTTGGTCACCCTTCCGCGATAGATATTCCCTGTGAGCTGCCGGTTTTTTTTACGCTCGATGATCAGGTCGTGGAGGATTCCATTTTTTAAGTGAGCGTAACGGATCTCTTTGGACTCGATGTTTAAAAGAATTTCTTGCATGTCGTTCCTATTTCGTTAAGGAGGCGCTAGAAATGGACATCTTAGAAGATTTAAGGTTCTTTTTCCATTAAAAACTCGACTTTGCAGCTTTTTAGGACCGCCGCTGAAGGCAAATATTTCGAGACGCTCGATCCTAAAAAGTTACAAGGCCGAGGTTAAAAAAGAACTTTTTTCACTTGCTCGATGAATTGGTTTTCAACGAGCTGGACCGAGCCGGTGATCGTGTTGATCAGGCTTTGGACGCAGGCATTGCTATGGCATTTCATGACAATTCCGTCGATGCCGCAGAGGATTGCGCCCGGGTATTCGGCATAGTAGAGCCGCTTGCGGATCTCGCCAAGGACTTCTTTGAGATGGGCTGAGCACTCTTCTAGGGCTGTTTCTTCCAGCTGATCGAGGATGACCCCTGCAATCCCCTCCGCTGTTTTTAAAAAAATATTGCCCGTAAAGCCGTCCGTGACAAGGACGTCGATGCTTCCTTGGAAAACATCCCTCGCTTCGATATTGCCTAAAAAATTAATTTGGGATGAAGGCAGCTCGGTTAAGCGGCGATAGGCTTCTCGCAGCTCGGGCGTTCCTTTTTTGGCTTCAGATCCAACATTGAGCAGTCCGACTTTAGGCTCGGAGATGCCTCGAATGGTCTGAAAAGCGGCTCCGATGAGGGCGAATTCGACCAGATGCTGGGCTTTGTAGGAGGTGTTGGCGCCAACGTCGAGGACGGCAATTTCATTTTGTCGGGTGGGCAGCAGAGTGAGCAGCGCAGGCCGGTCGATTCCCGGTAGCATTGGAATAGAGAGCTTGGCTGCTGCCATCAGGGCTCCGGTATTGCTGGCGGAAATAAAGGCGTCGAGCCGTTTTTCCTGTACCATCTTGATGCCTACACAGATCGAGGAGTGTTTTTTTTCCTTGATCGCGGAAAGGGGAGCTTCTTCCATGGAAATGAATTCCTGGACAGTTTGCAGTGCGATGCGTGGAGAAGGGGAGTGAAGCCCTGCGAAGACTTCTGCTGTGGCAAGTAGGGTGATGTCTACAGAAGGAGGAAGGCTTGAGCTGAGGCGGAAGACAGCGTCGACGATTTCCCTAGGAGGCATATCGCTGCCCATCAGGTCAACGCCTATATGGGATGAGGTGCTGTGAGTTTTTTTATGTGGCACGCTCTGCGATATCCTCAGTGATAAACTGTTGCGTACGTGGACGCTGGGGACTGATCCCTAATTCCTCTGCTTGAGCAGACGCTATTACTCAGCGCTTCCCTGGATGACAGCACGGCCGGCATAAAATCCGCAGTGCGGGCAAATCCGGTGTGCGATGCGTGGTTTGCTGCAGTTTTGACAATCTGAAAGATTTTTTGGTTTTTTTGCATGGTGGGCGCGTCGTGAGTTTTTGCGAGCATTCGACGTGCGGTTGCGTGGTACTGCCATGATAGGATCTCCTTAAAATAAAGACGCACTGCTTATACAGCAGCGTCATTTTTTTTAAAAGAGGAAATTTTAGAGAGCTTTTCCCGCCATACTGGAAATGCGAAATTGTTCAAAACTATTTTTTTTACTTAGGCGCCCCTTTGCTTATGTCGGGACAAGTGTTCCCTTGTCCCTGCGGCCAGTTTGTATCCCGCCCTGACTTCGTCTCGTTTGGGCGGCTGAAGCTCACGTCAGCTCGCAGGGCGATTGTTCCATGTTCAAGCCAGCTGCTGACCGAGTTTCTGGATCCCTGAAACTAGCTTTTAATAGGCTGTTAGGAGCGGTTTTATTCATGTTGGGATGGATATCATATATTTTCTATTTGATGCGTTTGGTCTTCAAAAGACTGTTTGGGGTAATTTATTTTCCCGCTGAAAATTTTCTGCTGGGAAAAATTCTTTCTTGAGAATGGCTCTTAGATCGCTATTTTCTCTTTACTCAAGTTGCCACCTCAGGACTTCTGTATACCGAAATAACCTGAAGAATCGGGTTTTGGCTTCGTCGGCTTTTCCTCAATATGTTGATCTGATCCTTGGGCAGTGCCTATGAACGCTGTTCCTTCGGATCAGATCAAAATATGGAAGAGTCTTCTAGCCAAATTCTCGATTCTTCAGGTTATTTTGCTATAGAGGTACCCGCTTAAGCTGTATAGGATTTTTTCGCTCTATCTCTTTGATAGTCATAGATATAGGGTTTTTGTTTTTGTTGCCTCCTGATAATAAGTGGTTTATTATCAGAAAGTGGATGTTTCTAAAAACAAGGTTTAATAGTAAATAATTGACTATAATTAATGTTAATAATAAAATATCTTATAAATTGATTTGTTTTTCTGTAAAAAAACTTAAATAAAATTAAATTTTAAAAATGATGTGGGGGTTTTTGTATGAGTTCTGCAATTTCTAGTTCACGAACGGTAATGCCGTCTCAAGAAGAAACGCGTTCTCTAGAAGAGAGGTTTTCTCATTTAGCTTTTCCAGAACAGCTAGATGCTCCGTCATTCGACAGTGCAGAGGCTTTCTTAATGGATGCTTTCCTAGTGCCTAATGAGCAGAATCCAAGGTATATGGCCCCTTGTTTACAAAATCTTAAGCGGGGCTACCATGTTAGTGTTGGAGCGGAAAGATCTCTATTTCACTTGCAAGACGCAGGTCAAGACTGCTTGGGCATGATTGCTAGAGATATTAATCCCCATGTCGCGGATTATCTAAACTTTAATATCTTATTGCTCAAAGTATGTAAAACTTGTGAAGAGTATGAGCAT
>CAZEYJ010000049.1:0-27367 GCA_964516795.1 uncultured bacterium | reverse complement strand
GATTGCCAATGATTGGGATGAGCAATCCTGGCAATTTGATGATTGTGCTTGATGAACAGAAACGAGTTATTGGCTCAGCAGCCATTGATCAATCTGCTAATTTGAGCCGCGATTTAGAAAAAAGAGATCATTTCTCTTGCGATCCGTTTGATAGGGTCCGTCAGGTTGTTTCTGAAATTATGAAGGATCGGGATCAAATTTCTTCTGGGATTCAAGCGATTTACGAGGATCTGTTTTCCGAATCTTTGAAGGCTAGGTTAAATGAGAAGGATGTTTTGCAGGCATTGCAAAAAGGGGTTCTTCTCGGGTTGTCTAAGATTATGACTTGTTCTCCTCAATTGCTTGAGAAATTGTATGAAAGCCTGCCTCAAACGGAGAATGAGGCTGATCGGGTTGATTTGGAAGCTTATCAGCAGATGCTGCGGCTGCTTCAAGAGGTTGTCTTAGACCAAAGTTAGAACTCCTAATTATCTTGTAGAAGCGAGAAAGCTCGGTCCTTCAAGGCGAAAACGACAACTCCCTCGCTTTTAGGCAAGGGAGTTGTTGCAGAAGATCATAGGCTCTAAAAGGGAAGAGAGAGTCCCCCGGGAAGCTGAAATCCCTCTGGAGATTCAGCGTCGATTTTTTGATAGGCGTCTTCACAGGCGGCTTTAATGAGGTCTTGCAGCCCTTCGAGGTCGCTTGGATCGACACATTCTGGTTTGATGCTGATGTTTTGCAGCTCTTTATCTCCATTGACCGTAACGGTGACAAGTCCATTTCCGCTGGAGCCGCTGACCGATTTGTTTTTCATCTCACTGCGCATCATTTCAAATTGCTGCTCCATGAGTTTGGCTTGTTTTTTCATTTTTGAAAAACCGCTGCCCATAATTGACTCCTTTTATTTCTCGTTTTTAATGATTCCTTCCAGCTCAACTGCAGCAAAACGGAGGAGGGTGTCATACCGGCTCTTCGTTTGAAGTGGAAGCGCTGCCTGTGTTTTTGGTGCAGCTACACTTTGGTCTTTAGGTTGAGTTGGAAGCTCCGGTGCTTGTTTAGGCGCCGATAACTTGTTTTTAACCTTATTGAAGAGGATCTCTTCGATCGAACTTGCTTGGCCTAGCTCTGAGGTCTGGATTTTTACAGCCTGTTTTGCCGCTGGGGCAGGTTCTTTGATTGGTTCCGGGGTGAGAATTGCTGCGGGGATTTGCTCCTGTGCTTCGGGAGGCGCTTCAAGTGTAGAGATGGGTTCGTGGGCAGGTGCAGGTATTTGGTGTTGCGGCGGGAGGATTTCTGCAGGCTTTGGCGCGGAGGCAGTTTTTTTGTTAGGCCCTAGTGTATGTATTGGTTCTACGGCCTGTTCTTGTCCTATCGGGGCTTCGGTGGGCTTTGAAGGGACAGCCGGCGCTTCGATGAGCTGAGGAGTCTCGATTTGAACTGACGCAACGGCGGCTGGTTTTGATTCTGTTTGAGAAGGAGGTTGCGGCGAGCCGATCTGTGTTTGAAGCTCTGAGAGTTTTTTAACGAGGGAGCCGAAGGTGACCCTGTTTTTTGAGCGGATGAGATGCAGCAGGATCATTTCCAGTCCGATGCGTTTAAAAGGGCTTTTAGCGATCTGCTGTTGCCATTGGATCAAATAATCGAGGATGTAGAGGCACTGCTCTTCTGTATAGAGAGGCGCCGTTTTTTTATAGTGCTGTTCGTGGTGCGGATTGAGAAAGAAGCAGGGTTTGTTGAACTTCATGACGAGAAGGGTTCGGAAATGCTCGATCAGGTTGTCGAGGAAGTAGGAGAGGTCCTTGCCCGAAGAGAAGAGGGTTTGCGAAAGCTCAAAGGCAAAGCTGCATTGCTGTTCAGTTATGGCCTTGTCGAGAGCAAAGAAGCTTTCTTTTGGCATCAGGCCAAGGGTGTTTGAGACGCTTTCTGCTTTGATCGGCTGCTCTGCATAGCAGATCACCTGGTCGAAAAGCGATTCGGCGTCGCGCAAGGAACCCTCAGAGAGGTGGGCGATGAGAGAAAGGGCTTCCGGTTCGCATTCAACTCCTAGGTTTTTGGCGATGTAGGCCAGTTTTTCCTCCATAGAGGTTTGAGGGATCCGGTTCAGGTCGAACCTTTGGCACCGGCTGATGATGGTGGGCAGGACTTTGTGGGGCTCTGTCGTGGCAAAGAAGAATTTGACATTAGCGGGAGGCTCTTCAAGCGTTTTGAGCAAGGCGTTGAAAGCTTCTTTGGTCAGCATGTGCACTTCGTCGATGATGTAAATTTTATATTTTCCTGAAGCCGGGGCGTAACCGATCGTTTCGTTGATCTGGCGGATATCGTCGATCCCGCGGTTAGAAGCGCCGTCGATTTCTAAGACATCGAGGGAGCGGCCTGAAATAATCTCGGTACAGGAGGGGCATTGGTTGCAAGGCTCGAAATCGGAGGTGAGCTGTTGGCAGTTCAAGGCTTTAGCAAAGACGCGGGCAAGGGTGGTCTTTCCCGTGCCGCGGCAGCCGCAGAAGAGGTAGGCATGGGCCAGCCGGTCGAAGCGGAGGGCATTTTTAAGCGTAGTCACGATTGCTTCTTGGCCGATGACGGTTTCAAATGTTTGCGGACGGAATTTTCGAGGAATAACTTGATAAGAGGTTGTCTGCGTGCTCACAGCTGTTCCTTTGGGTATAGAACTTAAGTTTCCGCCATTATAAAAGAAATCTAGATAAACAGGAAATTGGTTTTCCTTAGAAGCTGTCTACGAACTAGAGTTTCGTCGCTGGCCTCTTGTTTTAATGCTTTAGAGTCAGGAGAGTTTATAAATTTTTTTTTACAATTAAATCAGATGGGAGTAAATTGGTGTGTAAGGAATAATTTTAATTTGGAAAAATAAAAGATTTCTCGACAGCAATAGATCTTGATTTGGTATGATATCCGCTTCCAAGGCTGCTGTTGAGTTCATTTTCTGTCGAAATCTGAATTCAACAACGGCTTCTTAAAGGTGTTTTGTGCAGCAAATGCAATTTGAAGAGGGGGCCGAGCCCCTTGAAAAAAGGAAATGGTACCGGCGGTTTGGCGGACAAGAGTCTGGCAAGCGGTGGGCCTTGTTTTTAACGTTTGTCATTTCTCTTACCGTTTTTCTCCATTTCCGCGAAGTGCAAATGGAAATCTTGGAGCTGGGGACTGTCGCTCCACGCTATGTGATCGCCCAGGTCGATTTTAATTTTCCCGATGAAGAGGCATCCCATGTCCTACGCCAAGAGGCGGTTCGCGATATTGGCACAATCGAAAAAATTGAAGATAAGCAAGTTCGTCAATTCCGCCAAGACTTTGAGCTTGTGCTGATCGAGCATGAGAATTGGCGGAAGGAATTGCCCAAGTGCACGTTTGAAGAGCTCTATCAAACATTGGAAAAAATTGAAGAGATGGCCCTTCAAGCGCGTTTTGCTGATGAGAGGACCCTTCATAAAATGCAGACGCTTGGGATTCCTAGAGAGCATTTTTATCTGTTGAAGCTTTCTCCAGGCGAGCTCTCTCCGCTGACACTGCCCTCGTCCTTTTGGAAAAGCATTGAAGAGGCTACGCTGTCAAGCGACCAGTTTCATGCTGATACGGTCTCCTACCTCGTCGAGGGATTCTCAAAGCAGCTCTGGAACTTGCAAGAAGATTTTGTTCTGGAAAGAGAGGTCAGGAGCCACGTCCAAGATACAGTTCCGGAAAAATATACGCATGTGGAAGCGGGAAGTCAGTTGGTGGGCAAGGGAGAGATGGTCACCACTCGCCATTTGGCGATGGTCCAGGAAATGAAAAAAGCCTCCTCTCGGCAGAGAAATCTCTGGACGCCGCTCACTTTGCTGGGAAGCGCCTTGATGGCGATTGCATTGACCGTGGTTTCGCTGTTCTATCTTTACCTCTTTCAGCGCGACCTGCTCCGCTCTGTGCGGAAGGTGACCTTGCTCGTTACGATTATCTTGCTCGCGTTTGCGTTTGCAAAAGGGGCCGAGCATCTTCTTTTGTACAAAGGGAATAATCTCATAGAGGTGGCACGGTTCCCTCTGCTGCTCCCTTTTGCCTCGCTGATGATCTGTGTTCTTGTAGGTGCAGAGATCGCCTTGTTTTCAGCCTTTTTTCTTACCGTCGTCTTTGGGATATCTTTGACGTTCGGCCATGATTTTTTTCTGGTGATCAATTTTTTTGCAGCATTGGGAACGATCCTATTTGCCCGTTCGCTGCATCGCAGAAAAGAGGTGTTTGCGGTATGCGGCAAGGTTTGGATCACGCTCATTCCTCTTTTGATTGCTGTCAACTTGATTGAAAATACGTTTTGGAATGTCAATCTCATCATCGATTTCATGAGCAGCTTCATTTTCATGATGGTCACGGCTATCTTTGTGGTTGGCTTGCTTCCTATTCTCGAGGCGTTATTCCATGTGATGACCGATATGACGCTGATGGAATACATGGACCCGAACAATGCGTTGCTTAGAAGGTTGAGCTTAGAGGCTCCGGGGACCTATCAGCATTGTCTTGTTGTAGGAAATTTAGCAGAAGGAGCTGCGAGGGCAATCGGGGCAAATGGGCTCTTTTGCCGCGTTTCGACTTTGTACCACGACATAGGAAAACTGTTTAATCCACATTACTTTACTGAAAATCAGCTGGGAGGGTTCAATATCCATCAATTGCTCACTCCGCTCGAGTCGACTCATGTGATCATCGCCCACGTTCCGGAAGGGGAGGCGTTAGCCCGCAAATACCATTTGCCGCAAAGTTTCATCGATGTCATCCGAGAGCATCATGGAACAACAATGGTCTACTATTTCTATTGCAAGCAGGTAGAGCAGATGGGTGGGGATGCGACGAAGGTCAATGAGAAGCTTTTCCGTTATCCGGGGCCTAAGCCTCGTTCTAAGGAATCGGCAATTATTATGTTGGCTGATACGATTGAAGCAGCTTCAAGAAGTATGGATGATATCAGCGAAGAGTCGGTGACTGAGATGATCAATAAGCTTGTCGCAGAAAAAACGGAAGATGGACAGCTCGATGAGTGCCAGCTGACTTTCCAAGAATTGGGCATTGTGAAAAAGACGATGGCCAAAGCGCTTTTGGTCACCCGCCATTTGCGCGTCAAATACCCTGAGCGCAATCTCTAGTAGTTTTTGTCAGGTCTGAAGGGATAGTGTTCATAGACAATGATATGAACGATAATTTTTTTTATCCTTCATATCATTTTATCATTCACATCATTTCCTTGCCGCTCATTGGCTTGCAATTTCTATTAGTTTTTGTCAGGTCTGAAGGGATAGTGTTCATAGACAATGATATGAACGATCATTTTTTTCTTTATCCTTCACATCATTTCCTTGTTGTTCGCAATTCTTTTTTCGATTTGATTTTTTAGGCATAGGCCGATGAAACGGCGAGGCAGGAGAGAGCCGATGAAGACGGCTAGCTGATAGCGCCAGTCGATGATCCGGAGGGGATCTGAACATCTGAGTTGCTTGAGGATGAGCTTGACTGCTTTTTCGACCGGCATCGTCCACAGGTCTTTTTTTTGCGGAAAATTGTGAGAAGCGCGCTGACGGAATGCCGTATCGATTTGCCCCGGACAAACGGTCAGGATGCGGATCCCATGCGGCTCAAGCTCTTGATCGAGGGCTGTTGACAACTTGATGACGAAGGCTTTAGACGCTGCGTAGACTGCAAATGAAGGGTAGGAAAAGTAGGCTGCTGCAGAAGCGATATTGAGAATGGTTCCCCGTTTGCCCTGGTTTTTCCATAGCTGTGCCGTACTTAGCGAGATGGCTGTAACGGCTGTGATGTTGACCTCAATGATCTCGAGCTGGTCTTGGATGGGATGGTCGATCGCATTGCCGTAGAGCCCTAAGCCTGCGTTATTGATCACGAGATCGGGAGAGGAGGAGGCGATCTCTTCAAGCAGGGCAGCGCGGTCTTTTTCGAGGGCGAGGTCCAAAGCAAGATATCGGGCGGGAGATGGGAGCTTCTCAACTAACGCCTGTAAATTTTTTTCGTTGCGCCCCGTTAAGATAAGAGAGATTCCTTGGAGGGAAAGTTCCCTAGCAAGGGCTGCGCCTAAGCCTGAAGAAGCTCCCGTAATAAGGGCGAGTTTAAATGGGAGAGAGATCATGTTTGAGGGCCTCGATAAGCTGCTTGAGTTTTGCATCGCATTGATCAAGTCCGTCGGCAATGATCTCCGGAGCAGGGTGGGTGGTGGAGGCGTAGATCTTAATTTTCGGTTCTGTTCCTGAGGGGCGGATCACAAGGCGCGATTGGTCTTCCAGGCGAAAAAGAAGGACGTCTGATTGAGGCAAGGTGATCAGATAATCTTTTTGATTGGAGGAATGAAGGCCTAAAATCCCTTTGCCCGTTTGGTAATCCTCGATTCCGATGATAGCGAGGTTGCCGATTGTTTTAGGGATGTGCGTTCGCAAAGAGAGCATCAGCTTCTCCATTTCTTCCATTCCCTCTTTTCCCGGTTGAAAATTGAGAGAGGCTTGTTTTTCCCTGTAGATCCCATACTGTCTGTAAATAGCATGGAGCCTGTCGACCAGCGTTTTTTTCTCTTTTTTTGCCTGCAGGGCGATTTCTGCAATCAGACAGGACGTAATGATCGCATCTTTGTCGCGCGCATGTGTGCCTAAGAGATAGCCATAAGACTCTTCTGCGCCAAAGATGAAGCGGAATCCATCTTGCTGCAGTTCCCATTCGTGGATTTTTTCACCGATGTATTTGAAACCGGTCAGCACTTCAAAGCAGCTCATGTGGTTTGCTTGTGAGATCGCCTTGATGAGCTCGGTTGTCACGATGGTGGTGACAAAAGCGGCTTTGGTCGGCATCTGGTTGATCGTGCATAAATAATCGACGCAAATGGCGGCGACCTCGTTCCCATTCAAGATGACCGGTTTTCCTTGGTGCATGACGGCAATGCCGATCCGATCGGCGTCTGGGTCATTGGCAATGAGCAAATCTGAGCTTGTAGCGACCATTTTTTCGATCCCGAGCTTTAGGGCTTCAGGATATTCAGGATTGGGAAAGGGGACCGTAGGGAAATTTCCATCGGGTTTGATCTGGGCGTCAACGGGGTGGATTGTGGTAAAGCCCCAGTCGTTAAGGGCTTTGGGGACAATCGTGATCCCGGTTCCGTGCAGGCTCGTATAGGCGATCGCTAGATTTTTCCCATCAGAGCGGTTGTCTTTGGGAAAATGCTGCAGAGGGCGGATCGCATCGAGATAGGCTGAGTCCAAAGAGAGGTCGACCAGTTCAATGTGGGGATCGTCTAGAGGAACTTGGCGCACTTGGGAAAGGGTTTTGATTTTGGCCACTTCTTGCATAATCCCGGTATCATGGGGATGGACGACTTGCGCCCCATCGCTGCCGTAGACTTTATATCCGTTGTATTCTTTAGGGTTGTGGGAGGCGGTGATCATGATCGCTGCATCGCAGTGGAAATGGCGGCATCCGAAGGAGATGTAGGGTGTCGGCCGCAGCTCGGGCAAGAGGTAGACATGGATCCCATTGCCGGCCAGCACGCATGCGGACTGTCGCGCAAATTCCTGGGAGTGGTGGCGTGAATCAAAACCGATGAAGACGGAGATCTTTTCCGCTGCCTTTTTTTGTTGCAGCAAGTAGTTGGCCAGCCCTTGGGTGGCAATCTGAATGGTATAGCGGTTTAAACGGTTTGTTCCGATCCCCATCAGTCCGCGCAACCCCCCTGTTCCAAAGGAAAGATCGGTGAAGAAAGCGTCGATCAGATTTTGAGCATCGTTTTTGAGCTTGGATTGGATCTCAGCTTTTGTTGCGTCATCATAGGGACCGCTCAGCCAGGATTGGACCCTTTTCATGATATCGGCAGGAATCAAAGGAGCCTGTGTCATATTTGAATCCGAGTTGCGTAAAAATAGAAATGATTTGAATCTATAGCTCAGAGGTGATTTTACTCAAGGGGATTAGATCGGCGTCGGGGTGGTTGATCCCTTCGCACCGCCTTGCGGTCTCTTCCCAAGCAGCTTTGTCTTCGAGGTTTTCAGGCCACCAAGGAAAGGTGCGGCACTGGCTGGGCCTGTCTTCGTAGACGAGGCATTTTTTTTCTTTTAAGAAAACGCAATCGAAGGATTTAGGGTGTTCTATCAAAGAGATCCGGCTGCCGATCCGCCTTGTGTACCGTTTAATAAACGCTTCTTCTGACATGTTGAGGCGGGCAGAGAGAGCTGTGATCTCTTCGGGGGAGACCCAAACATACCCGGGAGCTCCGGTGCAGCATTCGCCGCATCCAGTGCATTTGAAGCGAAGGCCGTCTTGATACCAAGGTTTATCCATAAGTGCTTACCATTTAAACGTGTGTTCTGCGTGAGGCGCCCAGATCCCGTCAAAGGCCCCTTGAGGCGTTTGTTTCCAGCGATACCCATGCACGCTGCAGCCATCTTCAGATATTTCCAGCATATTCCATGACCCGATCGCCTTGTGGGCCGTGCTGCCGCTATCGAGGATGATCGGCAATTGGTTCGGCCTTAGGTCAGCGATGCAGTGGCGGTGGGTGTGGCCGTGGAGGTAGAAACGGATGTTGGAAAATTGCTGCAAGATCGAACGCAGGGCATCTTTGCGGATCAGCCGATTTCTCGGCGATTCGAGCTCAAAAATAGGGAAGTGGTTCATCACAATGATATGATGTTCCGAGGGGATCGCTTTAAGGACTTTATTGAGGTTTGCCTCGATTTCTTCAGAGAAGCATCCCGATGAAGAAAGAAGGGGGGTGGCAAGCGCTGTATCGACTCCGACGAGCCACCAGCGATGCCCTAGATAGCGGGCGGCCACCTTGTCTTTTTTTAAGCTCATATCGGGAGGGAACTTGGCCGTTGTGTCGCTGAAGCTGGGATTGAAATAGTTGTAGAAGAGCTGCTCTTTGTAGGCGGATTTGGTGTAGTGGTCGTGGTTGCCGGGAATTGTGAACACCAGCATGCCGGCCGTTTCGAGTGAAGAGATAAAGGCTCTTGCCTTAATGAACTCTTCGTCGAGGGAGGTACAGGAGAGGTCCCCTGTGATAAAGACATGAGAGACTTTTTGTTCTTTAAGAGACTGGAGGAGCGAATCGAAGTGTTCCGAGGTATAAACATTTTTGCGCGCCAGGATGAGATTGAAATTGCCCACCCAGCGTTTTGAGAAAAACTGGGAAGGGTTCCATGTCGGATGGGAGAAATGCAAGTCGGAGAGATGAGCGCATCGGAGCAAAGCCATAGAGATTTCCGTCTTCAGGTTGTTTCAGGACATTTTACACTGCATCCCTTTAAAAGTTAAAGAGTTTATGCAGGTTTTAACGGGTTTTCTTAGATAGCTTTTTTCGTAAACTTTTTTGTTTAACTTTGTTTTGGCTCGTTAAAGTCTTGATCCAGCGGGCGCCTTCTTTATTCACATAAGCAGGAGCCGCTTGTTGACCTTCTTCTTGGCCGGGGGTTGTCCTTCTTGATCTGGCCCCTTCCCTTAGTTTTTTTTTGAGTTTGACCCTTTTTTGCATGGAATCAATGAGGCTTTTAGTCTTCTTTGCCAATTTTTTAGGGAATTTTTTCAGCATTTCTTGGGTTGTGAGCTGGTCGCTATATAAACGGTCTTCCGGTTTGAGATATTCTTTTTGAGAGTTGTGCACTTCTTTTTTCATTTTCTTTGCAAGACGGCTCGTTAATGAACCTTTTGATCTATTCATGAGTGACCTATTTTAAAATTTAAGCTGACGTCGAAACTATGGATGGCATATAATCGTCACTCTAGTGAGTAAAGTAATTTTTTTTCAATAAAAGACTGTATAGATCCCTTCTATGGTGAAGATTAAAGCGACAATTTTTTTGAGAAACGCTTTTGGATAGGAGCTTTTGAACGTACAGATAAGGAAGGTTTTGTTTTAGCAAGGCATATTTTTGGTGCAGAGCCGTCTGATCCGGAAGTCTATGAATTTGTCTTGAACCATTATCATGAATTACAATTTGGAGAACCCAAAGAGTTTCAGCTTGAAGTGAAAAGGATGAATCCGAAGAGGATTCAAAAAGAAGTCAGCCGAGAAATGCAAAGGCTCAAAGAAACAACGCGGACGTCTACTTTTGCTCAGGACTATATGAAAGAAGAGCTGGAAAAAAAGAAATTAATTAAGAAAAGTTTGTCAGCCGCAGAAAAGCGTGAAAGAAAAGAAAGACAATTTGCTCTCAAGCAACAGAAAAAGAAAGAAAAACAGAGAGGGCATTATACCGAAACAACCTGAAGAATCGGTTTTCGGCTGCGTCGGCTTTTCTTCAATATGTTGATCTGATCCTCGGGCCGTGTCCATAAACACTGTCCCTTCGGATCAGATCAACATAGTGAAGAGCCTTCTTGCCGAATTCCCGATTCTTCAGGTTGTTTCGGTATAGAGGCAATCTCTGAAACTCAAGTTGCCGCTTCAGGACACCTGCAAAACCTTCTGAGCCGACAACCATAAAATGATAGAAATGATTTAATGATAGGAATGATAAAAAAATACCAAAGGCATAAGAGAATTCTTATCATTCATATCATCACATCGTTCCTATCATTATTTTGTTTCTGGTTACATAAAGACTTTGCAGGTGTCCTCGGATGCCAACTTGGGTTCTCTGAATTTTCTAATCAAGGGAGATTGCAATGCATTATGTGAATCTGATTCAGAAAGGGCTGACCTATGCAGCCTATTACGGCAACGCCTTGTTCCGAAGAGTGGGCCGTAATGTAGAAAAACTCGCCCGTCCGATCCCTTCAGAAGAGGGATATTGGGCAGAACTTGCTGAGCGAGTGAAGTTAGCCGCTTTCACTTTAGGTCTTTTTCCTTGCGCCGCAGTTTTGTTAGTTCCTTCTTTTACATTGTATGGGTTGGCAAGTTGCGCCGGAAAGGGGCGCTTTGAATGGATCGGGCAGCAAATGCCTCCTATTTTTCAAGGGCAATCGATCAAGGTGCTCTCTCTTAATGTCTGTTTCCAAGACCCTTGGTCCCCTTTGACAGGAGGTGTGGTTTCGCCCCATGACCCTGTAGGGAATTATCCTAGCCGCATCGCTGCGGTTGTCGACCTGATCGCGCGTAAAAATCCTGATGTGTTCCTAGGTCAGGAGTTTGACAATTTGGGTGCCCAGGATGAAAGTATCCGTCTGATGCAACAGCGTGGGTACCGTTATTTTTTAAGGGATCTGGGATCAGACCACCCTGTCCAAAATCCTTCCGGTCTTTTCGTTGCGTCAAAGATTCCTTTGGAGAATATCGCATTTGTTCCCTATCCCGCTGAAGTGAAGGGCAGTGGTGTCGGCCGCTGGTCGGCCCGAGGTGCGTTGATATTGACTATCCGTGTAGGAGGCTCTGATTTGAGAGTGGTCAATGTCCATCTCAATCCGGGAGACGGCCCGGAAAATGATCAGGCCAGGATAGACCAGTTGCAACGCCATATTGCTCCTCTTTTGCTGGGGAACTCCGTTGTCATCGGAGATCTCAATTTCGATACCTCTTCAGTCAATTTAGAGCAGATCGGGTTTTCGGGATTTATCAATCTGTTCGAGGGACAGGTGACCTGCACGGATCTAGGAAAACATCAGCTTTTAGGCAAAAACTTGTTGCCAAATGGCCAGCCTTGTGGAGATTGTGAGCAGAGGATCGATGGCCTGCTCTACCATCCTGAGCAGGTCAGAGTGACGTCCAGCGCCATCGAAGCGCTGGAATTAGATGGAAGGTTGCTTTCAGATCACTACGCCCTCAGCGCAACCCTTCAAACGGTCTGATGCATGATTTTTATCCAGTAAAAGAAAACCTGGTCTTTAGGGTGGGGTTCACTTTTGTGTAATTAATTCCATTGCATCGATCAGGCGGATGGTATTTTCTTCTGCATGAGCTTTTCTCCATTTGGCGTCTGCTTCCGGCCGGTCGAAAGCTGGTGCTCGTGGGGGCATACATGGGAGAACATTATTCGCCAATTAGCTACTCAAAAATCAATACTGCTTGTTTGAGCGAGTTGATCAAAGGCCTTGAGGGCGGAGCGGACCGGGACAAGGAGCTGCCACCGCTCTTTTTTCCATCGGAGGAACCTGGGATTGGGGAGCCATTGGGGCGGGAGGAGGATTTTTCCCGGATGCCAGCCCGGACGCCAGAGGCGCATCCGTTTTTCATCGTTAGCGATGATGAGGGTGGGGATGTTGAGGTTGGAGGCCAGGTGGCCCAGAAGTGAGTCGTTGCCGATGTGAAAGCCGGATTCGTAGATGAATGCGGCAAGGTCGGCCAGAGAGGGAAACTCGGGCAGTCCGCAGCCTATTGCGATAACACACTTCCAGTCCTCTCTTTCGTGAGGGCTGACACAAAATTGGGGATCATATCCCCGTCTTTTAAGTTTTTTCGCAAGTTTTAGGAATTGAGGGCGGGTCCAGTTCTTCCAGGGTTCGCGGCTTGTCGGGTGGATGATGATCCGACAGGGATGGGAACGGTGCTTGAGGTGGGAGGGAGGAGTGATCCCGTTCTCTTTGCATGTATCGGTGGAGTTAAGAAGGGAGCCTATGGCGATGCCGATGTTTTCTGCCATCGGGCGGTCGGGATTGAAAATCTGGTCGAGGTGGTTGGCGTCGCCGTGTTTCGAGAGGGAGTAGGTCGGATAAAAAATGCTTAAGCTGCGCAAGTTGTGTTGTCCATAGGCGGCAAGAAGTTGTTTGATGCGGGGAGAGTTGTCGTTTTCTGCGATGATGAGGTCAAAGTCTTTGAGATCGGAAATCAGATTTTCTTCTGCCGGTTTTTTTGAAAAGGATTGGTTGGGGAACCAAGGAGAGAGCTCGTGCAGGTTGTCGTGAAAGGTGGTAACGCAGTATCCCGATTGGGCGAGGCGATGGGAGGCGATCATCATGAGAAGGGCATCGCCGATGCCAAGAGCTGGAAGAACAGCTGCTGTTTTCATAGACTACTACTTAAAAAAATGCACAGCTCAGCATGGTGCTGAGCTGTGTGGGGATTGGGATTTAAGCTTTTTCTTCCTCATCATCTTCCGGAGCATTGCCGATCAAGGCTTCAGAAAGAAGGATGATACCTGCAGTCGATGCTGCGTATTTTAACGCATTTTTCACGACTTTGGCCGGATCGACGACGCCGGCTTTGAGAAGGTCTTCTACCTGCTCTGTCTGTGCGTTAAAGCCAAAGGTCGGCTCAGAGGCCAGGATCTGGCTGAGAAGAACGGCAGGATCGAATCCGACGTTGGAGGCGAGTTGTTTGAAAGGAGCTTCGCACGCTTTCAATACAATTTCTGCGCCAACGTTCTCTTCTCTGGAGAGGTTGAGGCTGCCGATCGCTCTGCTAGCCCGCAAGAGTGCAATGCCGCCGCCGATGACAATTCCCTCTTCGATTGCTGCGCGTGTTGAGTTGAGGGAGTCTTCGAACATCTGCTTTTTCTGTTTCATTTCAGGCTCTGTTGCAGCGCCTACGCGGATCACGGCTACGCCGCCGGAAAGCTTGGCTTTTCTTTCTTCGAGCTTTTCTTTGTCGTAAGAGCTGGTCGTTGTAGCGATCTCTGCCTCGATCTGTTTGATGCGCGCATCGATCTGCTCTTTTGTTCCGGCCCCATTGATCACTGTTGTTTTTTCTTTGGTCACAAGGATTTTTTCTGCTGAGCCAAGGAAGGAGACTGTGGCGTCTTTTAGGGACATCCCTGTTTCTTCAGAAGCAACGGTGGCGCCTGTGAGAATTGCGATGTCCTGGAGGAGAGCTTTTCTCCTATCTCCAAATCCGGGTGCTTTAACGGCGCAGACTTTAAGCGTTCCGCGCAGTTTGTTGACGACGAGGGTAGACAAGGCGTCTCCTTCGATATCTTCTGCGATGATCAAAAGCTCTGTTGCGGTGCTGGCAACGGCTTGGAGGATCGGCAGGATCTCTTGAACCGAGGAGATTTTTTTGTCGGTGATGAGGAGCTTGGCATTGTTCATTTCGACTTGCATGCTTTCGGCATTCGTGCAGAAGTAGGCGCTTGAGTAGCCTCTGTCGAACTGCATTCCTTCGACCATCTCGATGGTGGTCTCAGTCCCTTTGCCTTCTTCAATGGTGATCACGCCGGATTTGCCGACTTTTTGGATGGCGTCTGTGATCAGGTCGCCGATCGGTGTGTTGCCGGAGGCTGAGGCGGTGGCGATGTTGCGGATCTCTTTTTCTTCTTGGATGGCAATCGCCGTTTTTTCAATTTCTTTGACGATGGCGTCGACGGCCTTTTCGATTCCCCGTTTGAGTACGATCGGGCTAGAGCCGGATGCAATGTTCTTCACGCCGTTTTGCACAAGGGCGCGGAGGATGAGGATGCTTGAAGTGGTGCCGTCGCCGCAGATTTCTTTCATTTTTCCCGCGACCTCTTTGCCCATGGAAACGCCCATGTTGGCGTACTGGTCTTTCAGTTCAATGTCTTTAACGATGCTGTTGCCGTCGTTGGTGATGGTAGGAGCTCCCCAGGAAGTTTGAAGTCCCACATTGCGCCCTTTAGGGCCAAGGGTGACTCCGACGACGTCGGCGAGCTTATCGATCCCTTCTCGCAATTTGTTTCTGGCTTCTTCTTCAAAAATAAGTTCTTTAGCTGTGTTTGACATGACTAACCTGAGTTATGGGTTAAGTGATTAGGGGTGAGTTTAGAGATTTTTCTCTTATTTCGCAATCTTCTTTCCGATAAAACTTAGCAAATGGAAGTTTAGATTGCTAATTCTTATGGATTTCTTGATAGACGGCCCGTTTTGGAATGCCGCGGATTTGGGCGACGGTTTTAATCGCTTCGTTCAAGGAAAGATTCCATTCTTTTTGGACAGCAACGACGTGTTCATGCAGAGAGAGGTGGGACCAGTCGATTTGCTCTTGGGCCCGCTCAATGAGCATGACGAGCTCTCCTTTGGGAGGGTGGCTGTGGAAATGGGCCAGCAGCTCTTCAGCGGAGCCTGTCAGACATTCTTCATGGATTTTTGTCAGTTCCCGTGCGATGGCAAGAGTTCTTTTTGGGGCGATCGCCTTGATGAGTTCGAGGGTTTCAAGGATCCGATGCGGTGTTTCATAGGCGATCGACGTTCCCTCGTAGGTTAAGAGCTGGGTGAGCTGCCGTGTCAACTCGCTTTGCTTTTTGGGAAGGAACCCAATGAATTGAAAAGGAATGGGGTCGAAGCCTGATAGGATCAGGGCGAGGATGGCAGCACAGGGGCCTCCGATTGCCGTGATATCGAGTTTTTCTTGCCGGCACTGTTGAATGAGCAGGTGGCCGGGGTCGCATAGGGTGGGGGTTCCGGCATCGCTGATGAGGGAGATGTTAAGTCCTTTTTTCAAGTCCTCGATGATTGTGTCGAGCTCTTTGGATTCGTTGAACTTGTGGTAGCTCTTTAGGGGTTTGTGGATATCGTAATGATTGAGCAGGCGTGAGCTGTGCCGTGTGTCTTCGCAGAGGATGTAGTCGCAGGATTTGAGCGTTTCAACGGCGCGAAAGCTCAGATCGGAGAGGTTGCCGATGGGTGTTGCAATTAAATAGAGCACGTTGCCGCCTAAAAACAGGAAAGGAAAAGGTGGCACTCAGATTTGAACTGAGGAATGGGAGCTTTGCAGGCTCCTGCCTTACCGCTTGGCTATGCCACCTTAACAAAGAAAAGACCGATTTTTACTTAAAGAGAAGAGATTATGCATGATAAAAGAAAATCGGGTCAATAGGAATTTTGGGTTGTTTTTTGTTTGCGGAATTTTTTTTTGAAAGGTATGCTGCGCAGGTTCATTTTTTTGAATATTGAGGGTTTTTAGGAATGGACTTACACGATGTGTTTTCTCGTTGCCGGTTGGTCGATTTGACCCATCCTTTGGATGAAAAGGCTCCGACTTGGAATGGCAGCTGCGGTTTTCGCCATGAGATCAAAATGGACTATGACAAGGGATTGCGCGTGTTGAGTTACAAGTGTCATGCCGGGGTGGGGACCCATTTGGACGCTCCTTCCCATTTTATTCCCGGAGGCGGCAACATCGCTGATATTCCTCTTGAGTCTTTAATTGTTCCTTGCTGCGTAATGGACTTGTCTAAAAGGTGCTCGGCAGACCTTGTCGTTTCTAAGGCGGATATTGTTCAGTTTGAGGAGCGGCATGGGGCTGTTCTTGAGAGGAGTTTGTTTTTTGCTTATACAGGATGGTCTCAATATTGGTGTTTTCCTGAAAAGTACCGTAATGCTGATGGAAATGGGCAGATGCATTTTCCGACTTATTCAAAAGAGGCAGCCCAGTATTTGATGGAAAGAGGGATCGCAGGGATCGGGATCGATACGTTTTCTCCCGATCCGCAGGGAAGTGAATTTCCTGTCCACCATTTGATTCTAGGGGCGGGTAAATACATAGTGGAAAATGCGGCCAATTTAAATCGGATGCCTGCCATGGGAGCTTATGTGATCAACCTCCCTTTAAATATCCGGGAGGGGACTGAATCAGCTGTCCGCCTTGTCGGCATCATTCTTGAAAAACAGCTTTAGTTTTTTAATAACCCAACTTGTCCCCTATCTTGTCCGAGACGTTAGCGAAATATACGAGGTGCAAGATTTTCGACGAAGTCAAGGTGTAGTCACACCTTAGCTTCCTTGCGAATCTCACATTTTCCTTAATCTCGCAATGCGTCTAAGAGAGGATAGGGGACAAGCTGGGTTAATATAGGAAAGGGATAAGACGGAATGGGACCCTTTCACAATATTTTGTCCAATCTTTTCCATATTTGCTTGCGCAACGCCTTTCTTGCCGGTAAGCCCGGTCGATCAGCAGCAGGATGAGAAAGCTGAGGTAAAAATAGGGAAGGAAGTGGTCAAAAAGGGCCGGCGCGCTCCAGCAGAAGGCGGCGAGGATTTCGGGAATGTAGTGGAAATGGCGCGAGATCCCCCACCATCCCGATGCGAGGAGGAGGCTTTGTTTTTCCTCGCCCCATTCCGTTTTATAATTGGCGAAGATCAGTTCGGGTTGCTTCCGCCAGACTGTGCAGTCTCCATTTTTCAAGCGGACATATTGACGCTGCCTATCGGCGAGGTAGTTGATGAAGATGCAGCCGGCCCCGATTGAGAAAATTGACACGGCTAGGGCTGTGCTTAAATGATGGGGATGGTTGACAAGGTAAAGTGTAGGCGAAGTATAGATGCAGGGAAGCCAAACCATGCAGCCCCAGCAAATGCAGAATCCAGCTCGGTCGTACATGATGTCCATTGAGCGCAAGTATCCTGTTTCCCACCAGAAAAATTTGGCGATGTAGAGGAGTTGAAGGGCAACGCTGATCATCATCGCATTGCTAAGACCGTAGAGTTCCGATTGTTTGGCTGCAAATGAGAGGAGGATCAGCCCCCAGCCCATCATGCCAAACCGACAGTTTGTGAACATTTTCACATCCCATCCCATGATGCGCGGATAGAGTTCCATTCCCCAGAAATAATCAAATACAATGTTTCCTGTTGTTCCTGAATCGCTTGAAGAAGGTTTGTGCCGCCCTTTGAAGTAGAGAACGGCGCAGAACAATAAGCTAAAAATGTTGAGGGCTCCTAGAAGCGCTCCCAAATTGTCATAGATAATGGTCGGTGAAAAGAGTTTGAGCTGATAGGCGCAGATGTAGAAGAGTCCGATCGTGGAGAAAAAAGCAGAAATTCCGTTGGCTTTGTAGGAGGGGACGTTTCCTTTTGGAGTCACGAGCCCGTTGAACTTTCTTCCCGGAAGCAGTTTCATCAGAAGGAGTTCAAATCCTCCAAAAGCGGCTAAGATTTTCCATGCTGTTGGTGTTCCAAAAAAAATAGGGCTCCAAATAGTAAAAATTGTTTTAAAAAAACCGTCTTTACTGAAAAGTGACCACAACTGGGCAATGGATCCGTCTAAATGAACATTGGTATACCAGACTAGCATGACGATAGGAGGGCAGAGAATGATCAGGAGGAGCGGAGAGATGATGTGGCGTATCCATCGTCTTACTCTAGCTGCATTCGAGGTCTGCGAGGTCATAGTCTCTCCTAATTTTTTCACTAATCCATTTGTTATGACATAGAAGATACCGTTCTTTTTTTTCAACTTTTTTATATTGGTTGTCTGAAGGCTGCCTATGAGCCTTAGTTTCATCTATAGTCTCTAAGAAGCTGTCCTAAAACCCCAATTTGGAGCCAAATCCGCGCTTTTTTCGCAAAAGAAGTTTTTTCGCAAATTGCCTACTCTCATTCGAGTATGTCAATTTGCGAAAAAACTTCTTTTGTAAAAAAATCATCAAATTTGCCTTCCAAAGCGGGTTTTAGTACAGCTTCTAACAGCCAAGGTGTGAATACCTTAGCCTCCTCGCAGATCTTGCATCTTCTCTATACTCACAACGTGTCTACGGGAGGATTTAGGAGGCAAGGGGGTTGATGTCCCTCTATTTTTTTTAAATCTCAAGATTTTCTTTAGCCAAATCGGTGGGGAAATATGCGATGCCAACGGATTTTTTTTAAGGAAAGGGCTTTGCAAAAAAAAGAACTTGGGGTATAGACTTAGAGTATTTGCGTAGAAGGGATAATGAACCAATCAAATAAACATCAATTCGGTATTTTGAGATCGTTGTTTTGGCCCGTGCATCGCTTTGAGGTCAAAAAAGTTGTTTCCATGCTCATCCTTCTTTTTCTTCTTTGCGTTTGCTACAACGTTTTGCGGAATTTGAAAGACACCATCATTTTAACTGCGAAAAATTCGGGGGCTGAGGTGATCCCGTTTATTAAAGTTTGGGGGATGCTGCCTGCTGCTTTTGCCGCGACTTGGCTTTATACTCGTTTAAGACGATGGTTCAATAAGGAAACTGTTTTTTATATTCTCATTTCAAGTTTTCTCTCCTATTTTCTTTTGTTTGCTTTTGTTCTTTATCCTCATAGCGAGCAGCTTCATTTGGACCGGTTTGGCGATTTTCTTGCAGCAGTCCTTCCTAAAGGATTTAATGGGCTGATCGCTTTGATCCGAAATTGGACCTTTACCTCGTTCTACGTAATCGCGGAGCTCTGGTCTGTCCTTGTTTTGACCGTCCTTTATTGGGGCTTTATCAATGATGTTTCGAAAGTAGGAGAGGCGAAAAGGACTTATGGACTGCTCAATATCGGATCGAATATTGCTCCGATCTTGGGAGGAACATTGGCGATCACCTTCTCTCAAAAGATCTCTTTGCCTTTTCTTGCTTCTATAGAAGATCACTGGGCCCATACAATTTGCCAGCTGATGCTCTTCGTCGCTTTCCTGGGGGTGATCTCCATGGGGCTTTACTATTGGATTTGCCGCAATGTCCTTCCTGAGGAAGAGGAGGTCTCCTCTTGCGGGGAAAATGAGGAGAAGGAGCAGCCGAAACAGAAAGTGCGCCTTTCTCTGCGGGAAAGCATCCGTTACATTGCCCGTTCTCCTTATCTCGTCCCATTGGCGATTATCGTTTTGGGATACAATATTTCGATTAACTTGACAGATGTTCTTTGGAAAGCGCAGCTCAAGCGTTTCTTTGTCGATCCTAATCAGATGCTTGAGCACATGAATATGA
This sequence comes from uncultured bacterium, assembly GCA_964516795.1. Classification (GTDB taxonomy): domain Bacteria; phylum Chlamydiota; class Chlamydiia; order Chlamydiales; family Rhabdochlamydiaceae; genus Acherontichlamydia. The sequence continues at coordinate 7,889 of CAZEYJ010000049.1, read as the reverse complement.
TTACAGTTGGAACAGGCATTTTGGCGACAATAGGCGGTGTTTTATTTTCCTTGATGGTTACACGTTTAGGTTGGACTTTCACCGCGATCATCACTCCGGCTGTGATGACGACGCTGGCGATTGGGTTCTTCTCTTTCATGTTCCTAGGAGATGCTCTCCTTGCTTTTTCCTCGACGTTATTTGGAATGGCCCCTTTTGCCATGACAGTTTATTGCGGCTCGATCCAGAACTGCGTAGGCAAGGCGTGCAAGTATTCCGTTTTTGATGCGACGAAAGAACTCGCCTTTTTGCCATTAAGTCCGGAATCTAAGTTGAAAGGAAAAGCGGCTATCGACGGACTTGGGGCAGGGGTCGGCAAGTCAGGATCCTCGCTTGCCTATCAAGGGTTTATCATCCTTTTGGGAGGCGTAGGAGCTTCTACCCCTTACGTCTCGATTATCTTATTTGTTGTGCTGACGGCATGGATTTTCTCTGTTGCCCTGCTAGGAAAGCAGTTTAAAGCGCTTACCCACAGCGAAACAGTCTCCCCAGCACTGGCCGAAAGCATCTCGTAAAGAGTTGGTTTAATTTTTTTATGATGTTTTTATAAACGTTTATTAAGTAAAAGAGAACCTAGTTCTTTAGGGTGGGGTTTAGTCTTCGATGAGGGAGACTTTGCCTTGGTGGAAATCGTAATAGCCGCCGACGACTTTGAGCTGCTTGGCGGCAATCAGGTTGGCCAAGCTTGGCACTGTTTTCAGATAATTGACTCCTTCCATCGCATTGCATTTAATGGCATTTGCAAGCAGGTCTCCCTTTTTCGCTTGGCATTTTTTCAGTGCAGGAGCAATGAGGGGGTAGATGTTTTTCAGCTCAGGGACGTTGTCTTGGCCGAGAAGGGAGGCTTTGACGGCGCCGCAATTTTCATGTCCGAGAACGATGACAATCGAGGAGCGGAGATGGACTGCTGCGTACTCGACCGAGTCAAGTTCTGTTGGACCGATCACATTTCCGGCAATCCGCACGACAAAGATATCTCCTACCCCTTGGTCAAAGATGAGCTCCGGAGGGACCCGGGAATCGGAGCAGCCGACGACAACGGCAAAAGGCGCTTGGTCATCTTTCAATTCAGATAATTTCTCGAGAGCTAAGTTTTTGTGGATGCTTTTTCCTGACATGAAGCGGGTGTTTCCCTCCATTAGCCGTTGCAAAGCGGCATCGGGAGTAGAAGGTGTTGTTTGTTCAGCAGAAAAGCTTAGCTGCGAAAGGCAAAGTAAGAAAATAGCAAAGTACTTGGACATAAAGTTCCCTTGTTTTTCTTCACTTTCCAGATTTCAGCCTTTTATGACAAGGTGGGGTTTTAGCCGGGCGACCATGTTGGCAAGGCCTGCTTCCTGGACAGCTTCGACAACGGTATCGACATCTTTGTATGCATCGGGCATTTCTTCGGCAATGGTCCGTTTTGAAGAGGCAAGGACGGTGACCCCCTGGCTTGCCATATGGTGGACCATGTCTCTGCCTTTCCATGCGGCCATCGATTTGATCCGGCTTCTGGCCCTTCCGGCGCCGTGGCATGAGCTGCACCAGGTGAGGGGATTGCCCAGGCCGACCATCAGATGGGAAGCCCTTGCCATGTCGCCGGGGACGAGGACGGGCTGTCCTGTTTTCTGATAAAGAGGCGATAATTCTTCTGCGCCGGGGCCAAAAGCGCGCGTTGCGCCTTTTCTGTGGACGCATAGCTGTTTCCCTTTGCCGTCGACGATGTGGGTCTCGAATTTGGCGATGTTATGACAGACATCGTAAATGAGTCGGATTTCTTCCGGTTTGATATGAAGGACCTGGGCAAACGCTTGCCTCACTTGATGGAGGATCTGCTGCCGGTTATTGAAGGCATAATTTGCGGCGGCGGCCATTGCGGCAAAATATTTTTGTCCCGCCGGGCTTTTGATAGGAGCGGCGACGAGCTGTTTGTCGGGAAGCCCTTCTGCATATCCTTCGCGGACGAATTGGTTCAGGGCGTCTTGACAGACTTGATGTCCGAATCCCCGGGAACCTGAATGGATGAGGACATAGGTTTGTCCTTCGGCTACTCCCCATTTTTGGGCCACAGCCGGGAGAAAAATGGTTTGAACTTCTCCAATTTCGACAAAGTGGTTGCCGGAGCCGATGCTTCCAAGTTGATCTCTTCCTCGCAATTTCGCATCAGCCGAAATAGCCTTGGGATCGGCCTGATCGATGCAGCCATTGCTTTCTGTGTGGTCTAGATCGGATGGAAAGCCAAAACCTTTTTGGACCGACCAGCGCGCGCCTAATTTCAGCAATTGATGATAATCTTCCTCGCTTAATTTTTCGCCGCCTCGATGACCGCGGCCTACTCCGGAGGGAACAAATTGAAAGACTGTCTGGATAAGGTCTTGTTTAGCCCGCTCCGTCAGAGAAGAAAAAGGCTCAGGGACGATTGCGAGCCTGACGCCGCAGTTGATGTCATATCCGACTCCTCCGGGGCTGATGACTCCTGTGTCTGCGTCCATAGCAGCAACACCGCCGATCGGAAATCCATATCCCCAATGGATGTCGGGCATTGCGATACTGTAGCCGACAATTCCGGGGAGGAAGGCGACATTGCGCACTTGTTCTAAAGGTTTTTCGATCTCGATCTCATCAAGAAGTTGTTCTGAGGCGATGATCAGGCCGGGGACCCTCATCCCTCCTTCTTGGGGGAGGAGATAAGTGCAGGGGCCGATTTTTTTGAGATTGTGTTTAGACATCGACGATCATCTCCCATGTTAAGATCTGTTCCGCCGTTTGGTGGATTTCGCCGTGAAAGCTGACAGCTTTGAATCTAGATCCTTCTTCACTGTCAATTTGTGCGATCATCCGATTCAGATCGATGATGATCTCATCGAGTGTATCAGCTAATTCGGCTGTAAAATAGCGGACCAGCGAAGGATGTTTAAAGCTGAGCGCAATTTGTGCGTTCAAATGGATTTCTTTTAAGCTAGCCCCTCGAATCAAGAAGGCGATGTCGGCGGTATGGTCGAGCTCTTCGAAAGGGGGGATCAGCGGATAGCTCCAGAGGGGTTTGTAATGAAGATTGCCTAAACTTTGATAGAGGTGCAGGGCGGGAGTGAAAAATGGAACGGGGTGGAAAGTTTTGCGCCAGCTTTCAGGGTCAAACGGGGACCTTGCAAGGGTGATGTGGGGAAGAAAAGGGCGCTTGTCTAAAACATAGCCCAAATCAGAGAGCCATTTTCCGATTTGCTGCTGCCATGCAAGGACGGCGTTGAACCCGTTGAGCCATTGCACCGAGGTTGCGGCCACCTTTGGATTTTCCTTAGGAAGAAAGATGAGGGAATCTGCAATAGCTGCAGGAGCAATTTGAAAAGGGGGCGCAGGGATTGTTCCCAGTTTTTCTAAAAGAGGAGTGAATTTCCCATTGCCTAAGAAAGCAAGGGTGATGTGGCGTATGCTAGCATCGAGAATACGCCCATGGGGCAGTTCTTGCTGCCAAGGCGCTTCAACTTGCAGGGCAAAAAATAGGCGCTGGCTTTCGATTTGGGTGTTCATCTACGAGATCATTGCAAAATTTACTAAATCCTGTAAAGTGGGGCAAAAGATAAGAATAGATGAGGGTGGGTATGAGCGACAAAAAAGAGGTGATCCTGATCACAGGATGCAGTGGAAGAATTGGTTTTAAAGCCGCGGAACGTTTTTCCAATCAATATAAGATTGTGGGATTTGACGTTTTTCTTGCAGGGCATCTTCCTGATGTCGAATTTGTCGTCATGGATATGGCAAGCGACGAAAACGTCAAGGAAGCTCTCGATTATGTTAAAAATAATTATGGCAATCGGATCGCTTCCGTGATCCATCTGGCAGCTTATTACAGTTTTAAAAGCAGGTGGAGTTCTCAATATGACAGAATTACTGTTAAAGGGACCCAGCGTTTGCTGCACGGGCTTCGGAACTTTGAAGTGGAGCAATTTATTTTTTCGAGTTCGATGCTGGCGCATCGGCCTTGCGAGCTTGGCAGCAGGATCAACGAAGACTCCCCTTTGACGACGTCTTGGGGCTATCCTAAGTCAAAAGTTCAGACTGAAGAGCTCATTCATAAAGAAAGAGGGAATATCCCTACAGTCGTTTTGCGGATAGCTGGCGTCTATGATGACTTTTGCCATTCGATCCCCCTTTCCAATCAGATGCAAAGGATTTATGAAAATCAGCTGGAAAGCCATGTTTTTGCAGGAGACATCACGCATGGCGCTTCTTTTGTCCACATGGATGATCTGATCGAAGCGCTTTGGCTTTGCGTTGAAAAACGTAAAACGCTTCCGCCTGAACTGGCCCTGCTCATCGGAGAGCCTAACACTTTAAGCTATGATGCGATCCAGCGCCAGATGCAGAGGCTTATCCATCAAACAGAATGGAAGACTTGGAGCGTTCCCAAGCCTCTTGCAAAAATGGGAGCCTGGGTTCAAGAGCATACCCTGTTCATGAAAGAGTCTTTCATCAAGCCTTGGATGATCGATTTTGCAGATGACCACTACTGTTTGGACATCACCCGCGCAAGGAAGTTTTTGGGCTGGGAGCCCAAGAGGAAGCTCGAGCAGACGATCCCGCTTTGGGTCAAAGAGCTTAAACGCGATCCGGTTGCCTGGTATGATGAAAATCGGCTAAGGAAGTAGTGTATGGATATCGGGAAAAAACGGCTGGCTTTTTTAACGGTTGCGATTGGCCTATGGATGATCGGGGTCCCTCTGGCCTTTGAATTCGTTGACGCCCGGCTTGTCTCCTGTGATCTTTTTTCCGGAGCCGCCCTGGTCGTTTTAGGAGCGCTTAGCCTGTCTCATCGCTGGCCAGCTGTGTTCATTGGAGCGATCGGTATTTGGCTTCAGCTGGCCCCGCTTGTTTTTTGGGCCCCTCAGGCTGCTCATTACCTTAACGATACCATCATGGGAGCGATCCTCATTTGTTTTGCCTTTTCGCTGAGAAGCAGCCCTGCATATGAAAATGAAAGCGGCGTTGCCAATCCCAAGGGGTGGTCCTATAATCCGTCGAGCTGGAAACCGCGGATCATCACAACAGGACTTGCGTTCCTGTGCTGGACATTTTCCCGTTACATGGCGGCCTATCAGCTTGGCTATATTGATGAGATGTGGGATCCGGTGTTTAAAGATGGCTCCTTGAGAGTTATTACCTCAAAGCTCTCCCATGATTTTCCAGTCTCCGATGCCGGGCTTGGGGCTGTTGTCTACACTTTAGAGTTTTTGTTTGGATGGCAGGGCAGTTCAAGACGGTGGTATACGACTCCATGGCTTGTGCTTTCGTTCGGGATTTTAGTTGTTCCTGTCGGTTTTGTCAGTATTGTCCTCATTATCCTTCAACCTGTTGTTGTCGGGGCTTGGTGCTTTTGGTGCTTGCTCACGGCGGCATGTATGCTAGGTATGATTTTGTTATCGGGATCAGAGCTAGTGGCAGCGTTGAGCTTTTTGAAAGAGGCTGTCGGGCAAGGGGCTTGTTTTTGGCAGGTGCTATGGAGAGGCAAATTGCCTGAATCGGAGAAAGCTCTGACCGCTCCGCGCCGGCGCAGCCCAACAAAGGAAGCCTGGGGGTTCACCCTTCCATGGAACCTTGTTTTATTGGTTCTGTCTGGAGCTTATTTAATGTTCAGCCCCTTCATTTTTGCTATGAAAGGGGATTTGGCGACAGTTGAGTATGTCCTAGGGCCGCTGATGGTGGCTTTGACGGTCATTTCGATGGTAGAAGTGTATCGGTCAGTTCGGTTTGTTAATGTTTTTTTTGGAATTTTCCTTGTTGTGATTTCCTTTCTTTTGGGCCCTTCTTTGACAGCAGCTCATTGGAATGCAGCCGGTGTGGGCTTGGCAGCGACCATTCTCGCGTTCCCAAGAGGTTTAGTCCGTGAGCGTTATGGCTCATGGGACCGCTTTATTGTCTAAAATGTGATCAAATAAATATTTATATTTTTCTTCTGAATACATAGTTCATCTTTTCTATTAATTAATTAAATTTTTTCTTTAACTTGTTTTATTTTTATAATTGCAGTTTGTTTAATAAGTTGTAATGTATTAATATGTTTGTTAAATTCGTATAAATGTTTTTCGTTTGTAGATAGTGTGAATTTTTTACGCGGAGATGGAGCGGTATGGCAATTAATGCGTCAAATCAACCAGCTATGAGTTTTCTAGGTCTGTTTCAGAGAGGCTGTGCCGACTCGAAGGAGAGAGTCTTAAAAGCAGACTCTGATGAGGCGCCTGCAGAAATGAATCAGCAGGATTTGATAAAGCCTGCTTCTTTATTGTCTAACGCTCGGCTGTCGCAGCAATTTGTTAGAGATCGGTTTATTCCTCAGCGCTTTATCATCCAACAAGTACAAAGCTTTGAGCAATATCAAAGAGCATGTCCCGGAACGCCGTATCAGAAGGCTTTGATGGGAGCGTGTTTTCCTTATCCCACATCGAGAACGCTGGTTCAGCAGCTGCCTCGCTTATCTCGACAGCCTGTTTCCTCAAAACCTTTTTGGAGCATCCCGGTAAAGCCTTACTTTGCGTTTGAAGCACCTTGTTCCGGGGATTTTTATCAGAATCTGATCGATTGGGGAAGGGGACTTTACTGCGCGATTGAATCACAGGTTTTTACAGTTGATCTATTCACCAAGACGGTGTCGCCGCTTGTGAGCATTTCAGAACAGATCGAATCGATAAAATGCAGTCCTGATCTTTCTGAAGTTGCAATAGGAGATATCAAGGGGAATTTGTCTATAATGAATTTAGAAAGCGACAAGATCAATTTCAGCCATCTGATCAAACCGATGAGAAGGCTTAGCTGTATCGACTGGCTCCCATTTGGGGAGGATTTGGAGTTAACAGTAGCTGTAGGCTCTTCAGTGGTCCATATGGATAGGCGCCAAGAGAAGCCAAGCTGGCAGGTTGATATAGAGGTTGGTTCCGGAGAAAGGGTTTGCAGCGTTGGATGGAATCGGGCAGCCGCATTGCTTGCCATAGGCACTAATGCCAACGAGATCAAAGTGGTTGATAGGCGGAAAATTTTGGAGGCATCTCCTCTTTATGACTTTGTTTGTCGGGCTGCAGTTAAAGGATTGCAATGGAACCCTGAAAAAAAAGACCTATTGATGGCAGGGACAGGCACTGCGGACAAACATGCCTATTTGATCAATGTCGGAGAAGGAAAGGTCATAGCCAAGGAGAACCTTGACGCTCAAATTTGTGATCTGAAGTGGATCGATGGCCGGCATGCTGTTTTAGGCCTAGGCTTTGGGGGCGCCGGGGAAGCAATCCAAGTTTTGAGTTGCTCAGACGAGGCGCCGTTTCTAAAAAAAATTAAAGGGCTTTTTAACGAGAATTGCAGAGTTCTAAACCTTGCCAAGGCTCCCAAGTCGGCGGATATCTGTTCTTATTCGCAGCGTCTTCCTGGAGATGGCGGGCTTCTTAGCTTCTGGCGTTTTGAAAAGACGGAGGATATAGAATATCGAGAAGCCAGAAAAGCTAAGCTAAATCCATTTTCCAGATATGAGCAAGTGAGGTAGCCCGAATTTTTTTTCAGCGACTAATTTTCTCTATGGAAAATCGACTCTGAAAGGAGAAAAAAACAAAGGAATTTGAAATAGCATTTGCGGAAAATTACGTTGATTTTGTATGTTCTTGTCTTCCTTTTGAGAATGAACCGAACGAACGGTGAAAGCAAAAAGGAAAAGCGATGGCTGAAGACCTCGCAAAGATGTTTTGACAGTGGAAGAGAAGTGACGTGCAAGTGAAATAAAGCTTGTGCGGATAAGGTGAGAATATCATCTTATTTGCCTTAAAATTTTTTTTTAAAGCAAATTGTCAAAGATTTTTCTTTGAGAATTTGATCTTGGTTCAGATTGAATGCTG
>CAZEYJ010000048.1:0-7723 GCA_964516795.1 uncultured bacterium | reverse complement strand
CCAAGAACAGATCTGCACAGTCTAACATTTCGTACATTTAACCCGGAAGGTGCTCGAAGAGATTCTAGCAGCAGCTCATCGTCATCGTCAACAAGCTCATCGTCGTCATCAGGACAAGGGCAGCCACATTAAATCGTGATCAGCCGCTGAAAATCTTCAGGAAGAGGGATCTCAAAATGCATCCTTTTTCCTGAGGTTGGATGGGTGAAGGCGACAGACTGGGCATGAAGGCAAAGCCTCTTGATCAGATTTAAAGAGGCGCCATACTTCTTGTCTCCGACGATCGGGAACCCCGCTTCGCTGCAATGGACTCGGATCTGGTTCTTTCTTCCTGTGCACAACTTCAATTTCAAAGCGCTGTAGCGGGAATTCTGGGCAATGACTTCATATTCTGTAATGGCAAGTTTGCCCGATTTGCTGGAAGAAGAGACATAATAGTTTGCGTCTTCTTGAAGAAGGCTCTCCCATTTTCCACTCTTTTGCGCCATTTTCCCTTGGACGATTGCAATATAGATCTTCTCGATCGCCCGCTTCTCAAACTGCTCTTTTAAAGCATTCTGAGCTGCTTCCGTGTAGGCAAATAGCATCACCCCTGAAGTATCCCGATCGAGGCGATGGACCGGAAAGACCCGCCCCGGATGACGCCTGCGCTTTAAGATCGTGTGGACCGTATGCTCATCTTGAAAATCGGTGGCAACGCTGAGCAGCTTCTCAGGCTTATCCAGGACCACAAGATGCTCATCTTCAAATAAGATCTTAATGTCTCCTCGAGCAAACTGGACGCGGGGGCCGACTGCGAGCTCCTGCCCTGCTAAAACGACCTGGTTGCTTCGGCTTACAACCTTGCCGGCCAAGACAACCCTCCCCTTTTCGATCCAGGAGCGCAAAGTATTATTTGAACTGTCGGGGGATAATTGTTTAAGTAGCTCAAAGACTGAGCTCTCCTGCTTGGCAACCATTTTCATGAGACTAGATCCTCTATTGTATCAAAGCAGTATAGCACGGAAAAAAAGCGGAGGAAATAAAAAAAGCCTCCCCGGAATATTTCTTGCCTAAACGAAAAAAGTTCTATTTAAATTTTCATTGCTTAAATATCCCAGATTTGGGATAATCCCTTTTATATGAAAAAGTTTATGAAACCGCTTTATTGGCTCGGCAATTCCTTAAAGAATCTGAAAGACATGCCCAAAGAAGTGCAAGAAACTTTTGGGCATGCCCTCTACCTAGCTCAAACCGGCAATAAGCATCGAGCCGCTAAACCTCTAAAGAGATTTTCAGGGGCCGGAATACTTGAGGTTGTTGAAGATTATGAAGGCAATACATACCGAGCAGTCTACACTGTTCGATTTGGTGAAGCAATCTTCGTGTTACACGTCTTCCAAAAAAAGTCAAAGAGTGGTATTTCAACTCCCAAACAAGAAATCGATATCATAGAAAGCAGGTTAAAACAAGCTCAAGAAATGCATAAACGGATAGGTTAAAATCATGGAAGACTATGTTAAAAGTAGCGGCAATGTATTTGCCGACTTAGGACTGCCAGATGCAGAAGAAAGGCTTGCAAAAGCAGAACTTGCAAGACAAATTGAACATATCATCAAAAAAAAGCGCTTAACTCAGGAAAAAGCTGCAAAAATTTTAGGCATTAGCCAGCCCAAGGTATCAGCCTTACTGCATGGTAAATTAGAAGGATTCAGCATGGATCGTTTACTTAAATTCCTGATGGCCTTAGATCAAGATATTGAAATCCGTATCAAATCAAAACCTTCACGAATCAGACGTAAGGCTAGGACAACTATTTGCTATTAATGGCAAATACATTTTTTAGCTGCCCCGCTTTTTTTTTGCTAATGCTGGGAAAAGCTCAGCCAAAAAATGAGCTTGTCCTCCAAATGTTTGATGCGTTATAAGAGCTTTTTTTTCCTCAACTTAAGGTAAAAGCATGGATACGACAAAAGAAAAGGTGAGTTATTGCATCGGTCTGCAAACCGGAATGAACCTAAAAAACCAATTTGCAGATATCGACTTAAATTGTTTAGACAACGGGATTAAGGATGCGTTGAACAACACCCCTCCTAAGCTCAAGCCGGAAGAGATCCAATCGATCTTAATCTCGCTGCGGCAGCAGATGGAACTCCAGCAGCGTCAGTTCATCGCCAAGGTCTCTGAAGAAAATAAAAAGAAGAGCGAAGCTTTCCTCCAGGCGAACAAGCAAAAGCAAGATGTCGTCACTTTAAGTTCAGGTCTGCAGTACAAAGTCCTCGATGAAGGCAAAAAAGAGAGCCCTCGCCCCACTCTGCTCGACAATGTCAAAATCCACTACAGAGGAACTTTTATCGATGGGCGCGTCTTTGACAGTTCTTATCAGAGAGGAAAGCCTGCCCTCTTCCCTGTCAACCGGGTGATCCCGGGCTGGTCGGAAGCTCTCCAATTGATGCATGTCGGCGACCGCTGGGAGATCTATGTCCCTTCTTATCTCGCCTACGGAGAAAATGGCCTCGGCATGGAGATCGGCCCTAATACAGCTCTTATTTTTGAAGTCGAGCTTCTTGGGATCAACGAAGCGCAGTAATCCTAATTGAAGAAAAGGCCCGGATTCAATGGATCCGGCCTTTTCCTTCCTATCCAGTACTTCAGTCCATAATCGCAGCTTAGCTGTGCGCCCTTGGGGATGTCCCCAGTCGCATAGAAGATCATATGCATCTTCCCCTGATGCAGCACAGAGGCCGTTTCCAAATTGGGCTCATCGCTATGATTGATATAGCGGGTAAAATTTCCTTGCTCACGAGCATCAATGACATAGGGGGTCTTCCGACCAAAACCTATTGTATAATTAAAGCAATAGGCATTCTTCAGTCTGCCAAATAGAGACCGCTTGCGGAGCAGGCCTGTATATTCTCCGACAAAGGTGTGACGGGGGATCGCCTGATTGGCAAAGACGCCGTAGCCTAGCGCCGGATCGATCCAGGCAACCGTAACCGGAGGGTGGCGTCCGGCTTGGATCTCTTGAGCATAATAACTGCCGAGCCACCTTTGCCGAGGATCGATCCAGCCTCGCTTCTCTGCCTTCATGCAGGACTCATGCATCTGTTTTTCGACTTTAGGAGATGCAAACTCGAGTTGAGAACAGTAGACGATCCCCATGAGCTGTCCAAACTCAGAGGACTTGAGCTCCTTGACTTGAGAATCGCCTTGTAAAAGAATGGAAATTTCCACAGCTAAGAACCTGACCGGGGGAAATCCCCCGGTACCGTTAACCAAAGACCTTGACGATTTCGCCAAGCAAAATCGCTGCGAAGAAAAAGGCTGATAAAACAAGGGCTATCTTGCCTCCGGGCACCTTGAACTCGTCTTGGTAGCCTTTGACATATCTTCCCTGCCAAACCATCGCAATCGGCAGCAGACCGGAAAGGATCGTATCTCCAAAGCCGCCCGTCAAGTCGAAACAAACGATGAGCGCTCGAGGAAAGACAACAGAGAGGATGACCACGGGAATGATGGAAAAAAGGGTAATGACCCCCCGGTGGATCATCACTTTGAACTCTTTAAAGCAATCTTCCAGGAATTGGAACAAGGCTAAAGAGAGGCCAAGGAAAGAGGTCGCCACGGCGAGGAAAGCAAAGGTATCTGCGATAAACACCAACGTCCAATGCTTAAAATAGTGGGAGAGGGGGCGGGTTGCCGCCGTTCCATTGCGGAAGGCTTCCCTCAATCCATGCTCTCCATCCAGAGGAACTGCTCCGTGGATCACAAACTGCCACAAAAAGTAGACGACGCAAGGGATCAAAGTTCCCAAAACAATCGCCTTTTTCAATTTTTTTGCATCATAGTCCAAATAAGAACAGACGGAGGGAACGATCATCTGGTAGCTAAAAGCGGACAAGATCACAGAGAACACCCCGATCTCATCGAACCATTGATGGCCGCAAAATAAATTTTCTCCCTCGACAATCCCCATGCCCATTCCGATCAAAGCCAAATAGGCCAGGCCAAGGCCGACCATCAGCATGGTGTTCATTTTCCCCACAAACTTCGCTCCAAAATAGACGATCAGGCTAAGGGTCGTTGCAAAAAGGATGGAACAAATGTGGGTTTCCAAAGAAATATTAAAGAATTTTTTCGCCCACAAATGAACTAACTGAGCTCCTCCTGTGGTATAGGCGACCAGGGAAGCGTAATTCATAAAAAAATAAATAACGAGGACAAGAGGCCGTGCATGCCGACCGACCAAAATACGTGAAAGGGAGGAATAGTGGGCCCCTTTTTTAATCCATAGGGTGGCTTCAGCAAGAAAAAGCCCTGACAATGTCATGAAGGCCCAGCAAAAAATCAAATAAAAAGAAGAAATGAGAAAACCAGTCTCAGCTGTTTGGATCGGCAAGGCGAGCATTCCGCCTCCGATACAAGTTCCAGATACAAGCATAGTGGCCCCGACAAGGGTCCCCCCGCTCTTCACATCTTCATATACGGCAACTGTCATGTAATTTACCTGTGCACAATTTTTTCAAATGATTAACTAAATCCCTTATAAATTGCATTGTCATCCCATTATTATCCAAATGAGGATTATACTCTACAATTTCAAATGCGATCGGTGGATTTGTTTCAAAAACGGAAAAACTAGAAAAGAACTCTTCTTTTCCAACTCCATTGGAAACCGGGGTCCCGACCGCCTGGACCTCTTGAGGATCGATCACATCGAGATCAAAACTCACCCCGTATCCGCAGCATCGGGAAGACAAGTCGGCTACAGCCTCTTGAAGGACTGTTGCAAACCCTCTGTCCGCTACTTCTTCTATATAATAAATCTTGACGCCATGGGCCTTTAAAAAGGCTGCCTCTTCTTCCTCAAAACTTCTGATCCCGATCAAAATCAAGTTAGAATACTGGACCTTGGGCTTTGCAGATAGGATAGAGGTAAGCCGCTGATCCCCCGAACCTAGAAGGGCTGCCACAGGCATTCCGTGGAAATTCCCCGTGGGGGTGGTCTGCGGGGTGTGTGCGTCCATATGGGCATCGATCCAAATCAATCCGATCTCCCCCTCTTCCCGCTTGGCCTCCGCCACTCCGCTCCAGGTCCCTATCCCGCACGAATGGTCTCCGCCAAAGATCACAAAAAAAATCCCTTGCTTAGCAAGGAATTGAGTCATCATCGCTAGTGCCTGGTTACTCGATAGAATACTATCCGGCTTCTCTATCGACATGGGACCGGAATGGATAAATCCTTTCCAATCCAGTTCAGGGATCTCTTTTTTAATGGCAACAGGGCCATCTCCGCAACCGGGATTGCCAGCTCCTATTCCCGATGCAAGGCCAACACATGGAATCATACTGTTAACTCCTCAACAATCACATAGCCTCCTTTCCGAAGCCCATCAATAGCTCTTGGAAGGCATTCATTTTTTACAAAAATATAATCTGTATCAAAAACAGAACTCACAAGCACGCTGACGCGCGCTTCTGCCAATATTTTTAACAATTTCTCAAGAACGCCATATTCCGTGAATTGCATCCTCTCCTTGATCTCAAAAACCCTCCAGTTCCCTTCTTCTTGTTGAAACTTTGCGATCGTCCCGCTGGCGGCAATGATCGAATAGAAATCTGTTGTTTTGGAAAGATGAAATCGTGGCAGCGCAGATAAAGCTCCCAGATCAAGATCAGAAATGCGAATTTGATAAATCGAATAAGCTCCAGGATCAACTAAAAGTGTGTCCATAAAAACTTTAATCGTGCAGTTGAATCGTTTTAATTAAGATTTGGGAGGGATCCCCTCCCAAATCCATTGTTTTAAACAAGGGCCGGCTGCTCAATCACTACAGAAGGCGTCTCTGCGTTGAGGTAAAATTGGCTAATCACATTTCCACCAATTTCGCCGATTCTTTCCGCCAGCTGCCGGATGGCCGCCTGAACATCTCCGGCTCCCTCTTCCGCTTGGTCTGCAAAAAAGAGGATCTGCACCCGGTCCGATGTCTTTGCAGGAATGCAAGCGTGGCGGGCGTCGCGATAGTTCCAGAGCCAAGTCAAGACGCTCTTATCATCCGCATAGATGATTTGCTGAGGAGTGACATCGTAGGTCTCTTCTTGTTTGCCCAGCGTGGTGAACGTCTCTCCTTCTTTACCCAAGCGCAGTTCGATGTCCCCTTGAATGGCGTCTTTGGCCAAAGCCCCCATCGGGGTCAATGTCTCGATGGAGACGCAATTATACAGGTCGACCGGATCGGAAATACTTCCTAAATTGGCATTCTTCGCTTGGCCCGACTTGACTTTGTCAGCCTCAGTCGCTGCGCGCCTTAATAGGTTCTCGATAGTAGAAACTTTATCTTCTCCTACCCCAAAAGTTGAAAACACCTTCTTCCAAGATTGGCAGACTTTTTGACTTTGGTAATTCTCTACTGTGATCTCTTTACCGATTAGCCCTTTGACAACTTCTTGCTTGAGTGCGCTCAAGTAGTTTTTGCAGGGGCCTTTCTTAGATTGGTTGACTTGAACCTCTGCTAATAATACTCCCACTTGCGTTTGAGGCCATGCGCTGAGGACTTCTTTTGAAATTCTGATTGTGGTCATCGTTTTCTCCTATGTGAAAAGGTTCTTGTAAAAGTCGATAAAAAGATCAGCTCCGATATACCACATGATGCAGACCGAAGCGTAGTTGATCCATTTGGTGATCGTCTGGGCATGTTTGAGGTGCTTCAAATAAAAGCCGCTCAAGGTCAGCAGAGTAAACCAAACGATGTCTGTTAGAATGCACCCCCATGTGAACAGATGCTTGTGGGCGCCGGTAAATTCTGCAGAAACTGCGCCGATGACGATAAACGTGTCTAGGATCGCGTGAGGATTAAAAAGGGAAACGGAAAGGGTGAACATCAACTGGTTGGCCAAAGAGATCTTCACTGCCCCGCCTGAGGCGCCCCCTGAGCTTTTGAGCAGCTTATAACCCATATATAAAAGGAAAGCCGCCCCGGTGATTTCGACAACCTGTTTAAGCCATGCGATCTCCAAGAGACAGTTCATCCCTAGGACTGCGGAGACGATCAGCAACCCATCGATCAAAGCTGCGAGCAATAAGACAGGCAGCGCAGAGACCAGCCTTTGTTGCAGGGCCGCTTGATTAAAAATAAACGTGTTCTGCGGGCCTAGCGGGATCACTAGGCCAAAAGCTAGGACGATGCCTCGAAAAAAAGCTTCTATCATGAGCGCACCAAGGCAATATCAAACCCAATGCTGCTTCGATAGCCTGATTCTTTTCTCATGACATGGATCGGACTGACGCTGTGCCACAAAGAGGTGTTCAGGTCCGGCTGCAAAATCCCTTGTCCCGGCTGGAGCGTCGTCGTCAAAATCTTGGTTTGTTTATCTTCTCCAAAAATCTGGCTCTCTCCCCCGTCGACATCGACACGCTCAACGACGAGCGCTGAAACGATGTAATCAAAACCGTCCTGATGGATCCCTTCCGGAGAGTTGCTCGTTACCTTGTCTTTATGGGTCATCACTCTGACGTGATGGACAGTGATATCCAGCTTGTCCACATCGGGATGATACGATCTGACCTTCGAGGCGACCCCTTTCATCAAACGGTCAAAAATCTTAGAGCTTACCGCCTCCTCGTCGATCTCAGAGAAGATGCGCGGCAACGACCTAAAATCAAAATGATCTTCTTTAATTTTCGCATAAGTCTGGGAAAAAGAGGAAGTTGGGATCCTTTCGTAAACCCATCCGCGCTCCGGGG
>CAZEYJ010000047.1:0-6994 GCA_964516795.1 uncultured bacterium | reverse complement strand
GGTGTCGAGGACAGTCAGATCTCCTGCAGGAGTATGGCATTTAAATGCCCCAATATGCTGAGTGATCTCTCCAGCTTCTCCTGAGGCCAGATTGGATTTGCGGATTGTATCGATCAAGCTTGTTTTTCCGTGGTCGACATGCCCCATGAATGCTGCGACAGGAGGGCGGAGGATCAAGGAAGTTGAAGAAGATTCCAAGATCTCTTGCTTGATCGTCTTGTCTGTGATGCGGACTCGATCTTCCTCTGCGGTATCAATGGATATTTCGCAGTCGAAATCATGACCTAGAAGCTGAACGGTCGTTTCGTCATCGAGAAGGTCATTAAGCGTGACTACAACGCCTTTCATGAACATTTTAGCTATGAGCTGAGATGCTTTTAATTTCATTTCTGAGGCAAGGTCTTTAATAGAAATCGGCAGTCGGATTTTCAGTTCTTTAGGCCGGATGATTTCTTCTTGCTCGGCAGGGCGCATTTTCTGAGCTGGACGTTTTTTTCTCCATCCTTGTTCATCGAGTTCGTTCCGCAGTCCTTGGCGGTCGCGTGAGTCGAATGTCTTTTCAGCCTGCGTTCCTTTTTTTGAAGGTTTATACTCTCGAAAATCTTTAAAGGAAGATTTTCTTTGCTCCGATTCTTTTAAAGAGTCGCGGGCAGGTGGAGACTTACGAGGTTCTCCTTGGATTTCTTTGCCAGGTATGACAGGACGCGCTGCTGGGCCGAATCCTTCGCGACGTGGACCGGATGGAGCAAAGCCACCTTCACGGCGAGGACCTCCGGGAACAAATCCTTCACGACGGGGCCCGCTAGGAGGGTATCCCCCTTCTCGACGAGGACCGCTTTGAGGGTGTCCCCCTGCGCGTCTTGGACCAGATGGAGGGTATCCCCCTTCGCGTCTTGGACCAGATGGAGGGTATCCCCCTTCTCGACGTGGGCCGCTAGGAGGGTATCCCCCTTCGCGTCTTGGACCAGATGAAGGGTATCCCCCTTCTCGACGTGGTCCGCTAGGAGGGTATCCCCCCTCTCGCCTCGGTCCGCTAGGAGGGTATCCCCCCTCTCGACGCTGTTCGCCTCCGGCGTATCCGCCACCTTGTCTATATCCGGAAGAATATCCCTCTCGGCCCTGTTCGCCAGACTGATAGCCTTCTCGCCTTTGGCCACCGCTATAATGGGATCCTGTGCGGTAGTGAGGCTGAGATCCTTGTTGATGATACGGAGCTGAAGCTGGAGGTGTTGGAGAAGCAGAAGGCTGAGCTGGTTCTTTATCTTTGTGTATGCCCTCTTTTAGGCTTTCCGGTTGTTTTTCTTGACCGGGTTCTTTTTGTTTAGCCGTTTCCTTAAGTTCAGGGGCTGCCGGACGAGAAGAAGGAGCGGGAGGTTCTTCTTTTTCAATGTGCAAAGGGGCTCGAGGCTCGTCAGATTTGCTGCTGGGCTGTTCTTCTTTGGGTTCGACTGCCTTGGCTGGTCCAGCTTCAAGCGGCACCATTCCCTCATTTTTTTCAGGGGAAGTGGGCGCAGCTTCTTCTGACTTCTTTTTTTTAAGAGCAGAAGGCTTTTTGATTTGGCTAAGCTTAAGAGCTTCTGCAAGCTGGGCGTTTTTAATGTTTAATTTTAAATTTTTGGCCAACGGTTAGACCCTTTTTTTTCTGATGTGTTCTAAAAGTTTGTAAGCCATTTCCAAGCTGATCTCTGGAATGGCAGCAAGCTGTTCTGGTGTTGCATTGAGGACTTTTCGCGCTGTATCAAATCCCGCCCCAATCGCACTTTCGATGATCCAGCTCATGCCACTGCCGATCCCTTCAACAGAAAGAGGCTCGTCAAGGGTCGGATCATCAGCAAGGGCCAGCTGAGCTCTTTCGACGTTCATTGCATTTTGGTATTGGCTCATTTTCTGCACGTGCAGCTCAGCCCCAATAAGCTCGCTGTTAAGCCGGGCGTTCATTCCCCGCTTGCCTAAGGCTGCAGGGTAGTCTTCGTCTGAAACGACAATTGAAATGGAAGAGCCGTCATCGTTAACGTTGATTTTCTTAATTTCAACTGGAGAAAGAGCATTTTGCAAGAGTTGAACGGAATCTTCGGCAAATGGAATGATGTCGATCTTTTCGTTATTGAGTTCGCGAATGATGTTCTTGACCCGGTTTCCACGAATGCCGACGCAAGCGCCAACGGGATCGATTTTGGGATCTTGAGATCGGACGGCGAGCTTTGTGCGGTATCCGGCGTCGCGGACAATTTTCTCAATGACGATGGTTCCATCGTTGATTTCAGGAACCTCTTGGGAAAAGAGCTGTGCGACGAACTCCGGATGAGAGCGGGATAAGATGACCTCGGCGCCGCCGCTTTCCGTGTCTCGGACTTCAAGAAGAAGGGCTTGGACGCGGTCTCCCACATTGTATTTTTCGGTCTTGGGATAAAAGCGGTCTGGCATGATCGCTTCAACTTTCCCCAAGTCAACGATCAGGGTCGCTCCTCGAACAATCCGTTTGACTGTGCCTGAGATGATTTCGTTGATCCGGTGGCGGTATTCTTCATAGATGACATCCCGTTCTGCACCGCGAATCTTTTGAGAGATGACTTGTCGGGCTGTTTGGGCAGCGATACGGCCAAAGTCTTGAGGTGTTACGGAGATGTCGATCCATTGGCCGATTTCGCAATAAGGGTTGAGGACGCGGGCATCTTCCAAAGAGATCTCTTCTTCAGGAATGGTGACTTTATCGACAACTTCTTTTTGAGCAATGACATCAATGTTCCCACTTTTCGGATTGATGTTGACGGAAACATTAATTAGGCCTTTGATGCTTTTGCGCGCGGCAGCCCTCAATGATTCCTCAACGGCCGAAATAATAATTTCCCGCTTGATGCCTTTTTCTCTTTCTAAATATTCAAAGATGGCGAGTAGATCTTTGTTCATCTGAATTTAGCCTCTTTTTTTGACCTTAAAGTGTATCGATATGCAGACAAAAGTGTCTTCGTTCTTTTATGATTCAAATCCAATGCTGCTTAAGTAGCTCAAGCAGCATTGGACGAGCTGAGTCATATCCGACGATTTTAGATGAGAGTATTCTCCTCTGATTCGTCTTCGCTTTTCTTAGCTTTGCGATTTGAATTTTTGGATGTCCCGACGACTATGTCATCTCGATTAAATTTATTTTTGTCGACAAGGAAGTCCTTGATCGATAAAGCAATTTTTTTGTGTTCAGGATCCAACTTGATCACTTTTGCTGTAACTTCTTCTCCTTTTTGAACGACATCTTCTACTTTTCCGAATGGTTGGTCGGAAAGTTCAGTGACGTGCACTAAGGCTTCAATTCCATTGTCAAGCTCTACAAAGGCTCCAAAAGCAGTGATTTTGGATACGATTCCTTTGACCAAGGTTCCAACCGGCATGGTTTTTTCAATCGTTTCCCAAGGGTTGTTGCTTAACTGTTTGACGCCGAGAGTGATCTTTTTGCTTTCTTTGTCTACAGACAAGATCACTGCGTCAACTTTGTCGCCTTTTTTTAGAACTTCTGACGGATGGGACACTTTCTTGATCCAGCTCAGGTCTGAGATATGGATCAGTCCATCAATTCCCGGCTCGAGTTCAACAAAAGCGCCGTAGTTAGTCAGATTGCGGATTTCGGCGGTTACATTGCTGCCAATTGGATATTTGTTCTCGACATCGTCCCAAGGATTTTTTTCTGTTTGTTTAATTCCAAGAGAGATTTTTCCTTCTTCTTTTTGGACAGAAAGGACGACAGCGTCAACTTCATCGCCTTTTTGGACGACTTCATTAGGATCAGTTACATTTTTGACCCATGACATCTCTGAAACGTGGATAAGCCCTTCAATTCCAGGTTCAATCTCAATGAATGCTCCATAAGGAACGAGATTGACAATTTTTCCATGGATCCGTGTGCCGGGAGGATAGCGCAGTTCGATCTCTTCCCATGGATTGTTTTCTTTTTGCTTCATCCCAAGAGCGACTCGGCCTTTTTCTTTATCGACGTGGAGGATGATGACTTCGAGCTCTTGACCTAAAGCGACCATTTCAGAAGGATGCTTGATCCTTTTCCATGTCATATCGGTGATGTGCAGGAGGCCGTCAATTCCGTCTAGATCGAGGAAGACGCCGAAATCAGTGATGTTCTTGACAACGCCTTTTCTGATCTCGCCTTCATGGATGTTTTCGAGCATTTCCGCTTTACGGGAAATTCTTTCTTCTTCGAGCAGTTCGCGGCGCGAGACGACAATGTTCTTGCGGTCCGTATTGATCTTAAGGATTTTGAAGTCATAGGTTTGACCGATGAATTCATCCAGGTTCTTAATCCGTTTGTTATCGATTTGAGAGCCGGGGAGGAAGGCTTCCATTCCGATATCGACCATTAGGCCGCCTTTGACTTTGCGGATGACTTTTCCTTTGACGATAGAACCTTCGTTGCAGTGGTTGACAATGTATTCCCACTGTCTTTGTCTACGGGCCTTATCTCTGGAGAGGACAATTTGTCCATCTTCACCTTCGGTTTGGTCTAGGTAGACTTCGACTTCCGTATCTAGGAAGAGTTCGCTGGGCTCAGGGAATTCATCAATAGGAACTAGGCCTTCAGATTTTAAACCGACGTCCACAACGACGAAGTCTTTTGTAATTTCGACGATTCTTCCTTTAAGGATTTGGCCTGTGCTCATCGATGAGACAGAACCCTCGCCGGCTTCTTCTTCTTTTCGGTTTAAGAGGCTCATGAATTGTTTAGCATCTTCGTCGTGATAATCTATGTCATCGATGATTTTGCTTTGGTTCCAATCGGTTTTCGTTGTTTTGGACATGTTAAGGGTTACTCCTGGGGTTTATAAATTATCCCTTGTTCGTGGACAGTCTCTTAGGGATTAAAGGAGAGATGCTATCAAAAGATTCGTAATATAAGCAACGGTAAAAAATAAGAGGGTAAATTATACCCAAATAACTTCAAAAATTAGCTTGAGTCTATGCCAAAGCGTATTGGGCTTTTGGGCGGTCGTAAAGCCGCTTGGATATAGGGAGCCTTTTTCTTTAAGGACAGTTTATCTGACAATTCTATTGCCAGACTATGAAAAATTTATTAGGATTGCATTTTTCTTGGGTCTATATTGAAATCTGCTTATGGAAACGATCATTATGAAATTTGGGGGAGCTGCGGTCTCAAGCACGGAGCAGTTCTCGCGTGTAGCAGAAATTATTTTAAACCGTTCCCGCACTGCGAAGATCGTCGTCGTTGTCAGCGCAATGGGCGATACGACGGATCAGCTTTTAGCCCTTGCTAAGAAAGTTCATCCCCAGCCGCCTCCTAGGGAGCAGGATATGTTAGTCTCTGTGGGGGAGCGGATTAGCGTAGCGCTTCTTGCCATGGCTCTTCATTTGAAGGGTAAGGAAGCTATTAGTTTTACCGGAAGCCAGTCTGGAATTATTACCTCAACCGACCACTCTGAGGCAAGGATAGTGGATGTCCGTCCCCACCGCCTGAAATCTCATTTAGATCAGGGGAAAATTGTTATTGTTGCAGGGTTCCAAGGAGTGAGCAAGGCAGGGGAGATCACGACTTTAGGGAGAGGAGGGTCGGATACGACGGCGGTTGCCTTGGCTGTGGCATTAGGGGCAAGCCTTGTCGAGTTTTATAAAGATGTTCCGGGAATATGCGAAGAGGACCCCAAGACCAACCCTTATGCTAAAGTTCATGACAAGCTTTCTTATGAAGAGGCTTTGGATGTGATTGAAACAGGGGCGCAGGTGTTGCATAGCCGTTGCATTAAGTTGGCGAAAAAAAATTATTTGACTCTTCATGTTCGCTCTTTCTTTGATCCAGAGTTGCGCTATAGCCAAGGGACGTTGATCGGTCCTTCCCTGCAGGCAGCAGCCCAAACCGCCATCTATGAGGAATAGGCGATGAGCACTCAAACATCTTCTTATCGGTTTCCTCTCATTCAGACGGTCCTTGATGGGTTTTTAGACAATCCCCATTGTTTGCTGTACAGCGGGTCGATCCGCCATGCGCTCACCCGGCTTCTTCCGCCTGATTTTTTCTTTTCCGATGTAGCAGAAGGGCGTCAGGAGGTGAGCTATGAAGGGGCTTCTGAGGAACTCAATAAAATTCTTCCTGTTATTCGATGGGGCGAATGGGGGGAGAGCCCTTACAATGTTTCAGTGCTTTTATTGACTCGCCATCAAACGAATGCCATCAAGTTCTTTTATGAAATGATCCATAGATGGCTTTTGCCTGGGAGGAGGCTGAATATTTCCTCATTTTTCTCGACTGATTTTAAGATGCCCGAACTAAGCGATGAGATGCTTACCGTTTGTGAAATTGTGATTTCAGTGAACGAGTCCCATGAAATGGAAATGGTCCGGAGCAATTTGCCTATTTTAGAGGCGGAGATCAGGTTGGGCCTGGTTTCTGTATACCATGCTAACCGGATTTTAGAGATCAAGGGGTTGTCAGGGGATGAAAAGACCTCCTTGATCCAGGAAAGGATCGCCTCGCTCTTGGAAAAGAGGCCTCGGGACTTTGATTCAGATATTTTTACGCAGATGCAGCATTTTTTAGTCACTTGCAACGAGGAGTTTAAAGGGGCACGCGAATATGGCCATATGAGCCGGATCATTTATGTATTTTACCTGTTCCGCAAAGCGATACAGCATCAGATCGAAAATGTTCCCGGAGTGCGCCATTTGTTATTGAAATTGTGCAAACCTAAGTTGCATTTGCCATTTGGGGTCAAGCGTGTTCTAGGTGTTTTTATCGGAATTAATTTTCTCAATGACAACGAGGTTTTTGAAGAGAGGCATCTCATTAAGGCGATCAAGGCTTATTTTCCCAATGTGGCTGTAGTTCCCGACTCGAACTTTATCAGTTCGGTGCGAGAGGATCGGATTCAGCTCCTTTATCTCGAGATTGAGAAAACGGGAGGCGAGGAGTTTTCTTTGGGTGAAATTAAAATGCTCAAGGAAAGGCTTGAAGAGGACTTGAAAAATGGGGTTGAGCGGCTCA
>CAZEYJ010000046.1:0-20494 GCA_964516795.1 uncultured bacterium | reverse complement strand
TGAGGCTCTCGTTTTGCAAGTTGAAAAAAATCCGTGCCTGCCAGTTGATCTATTTCTTTTTGAAATACGTCCATTTTAAGCTCCGATTGTATGGAATAATCGGAGGATTATACACTAAAAATTATTTTTGATAAATGGTATCAGTCATCTCAAAACTTTCAATTTCATCTAAAGCTACGGCTTGGATCGCTCGCTGCAATAACGGCAAATCATCAAAAACTTCCGCTTTGAGGCTTTCTTCTTTTTTTTCTGAAGCAGAATCTTTATTGCCGAATGAAGCAATTTGATAAGTAATCTTCATGCGAAAAAATTCTGGGAGGGCATTAAATTGCTCTTTTTCCTCTTCGCTGATCGAAGCGGTTTTGGCTGCACGATAAATATTGAGCAAAGGGCTGTATAATGTTTGTTCTCTGAAAGAAGAACTTCCCGCAGCTTGAGATGGATTAAATGGGCCCAAAGCCATGATGGTTAAACTCCTTTATCATTTATCGTCGCTAGATATATTAACTTGTTTTATAATCAATTAAAATAATTGACTTTTTGATGCTGATAGCAAATCTTTTTGTTTTCGATCTAATTTCAAATTAATTGCTTTTTAGATGGTTGCGATAAAGTTAGTGAGAGAAAGCAATTAACAACCTAATAATGTTTTATAAAATATTGAACTCATTTCACGAAGCCGTGAAATGAGTCCAAACGTCCAGAGATAAGGGATCAAATGTTGTACCAATAGATCCGATAAGCTTCTCTATTCTTCTTCTACTTTCTTTCATCTGAAGAAGGCTCTCTTGGTTGATTGCGGCTTTGGATTTCTGTTTGAAAGCGTACCCATTGGCTTTTTAATGTGTTGCTGTCTAATACGCTATACCACCTATTACCAACTTTTTGAGATGACCCATTCTGTGTATTTTCAAAATTGGTCGCGACTTCTTCCTTATTAACTGGAGAAGAGTGTTTTGGCAGAGAAGAACTGCGAACAAGTGAAGTGTTCAAAAGATTGACTGCATGGCTCATAATTACCTCTTAATAAAATTAATTTTTTTATAATTTACACTATTAGCTGATAACATTACTGTTTATCAAGCTAACAACTATTTTAATTGTTTTTTTGTTTTAAGTAAATGTTTCAATTGAATTAATTTTATTTTTATTGCAGCCGTCTTTATTGTTTAAAGTTTTTGTCTTTTAAGATCCTAATTTACAATGATTTAAAGTGATTAAGAGTCAAGATTTTTCATTTCCGAGGATCTTCTCGGTTTAAAATAATGATTTATAATGATTTAGAGCGATTAAGAGTTAAGATTCCTCGTTGCCGAGGATTTTCTTAAATTAACCTTTTGATTTAGGGCGTTAAATTGCTCTTTTCCCCTCTTCGCTGATCGAATCTGTTTTGGCAACTCGATAGATATTGAGCATTGTGCCATATTCTGTCTGTCCTTCAGGAGAAGGACTTGCCGAAGCTTGGATTAAACTCGAAGCCATTATGATTAAATTCCTTAGAGATTGAAGGTTTTGATTAATAGATTGAACTCATTTCACGAGGTCGCGAAATGAGTGCAAATGTTCAAGAATTAAGAGATCAGATGTTGTTTAGTCAACAAGTTCTGAGTCTAATTCGAATTCCAAATCTACTTTCTCTAATGAAGAAGGCTCTACTTGTTGCATGCGGGGTGCGATTCCTGCTCGCAATTTGTCCCAATGGCTTTTAAGGATCTCGTCATCAGCTACGCTATACCATCTGCGATCGACCATTCGAGGTGCGCTTAGAAGAGACTTCTCTTCAAATGAAGAAGACTCTCCTGGTTGCATGCGGGGTGCGATTCCTGCTCGCAATTTGTCCCAATGGCTTTTAAGGATCTCGTCATCAGCTACGCTATGCCATCTGCGATCGACCATTCGAGGTGCGCTTAGAAGAGACTTCTCTTCAACTGCCCTGTTTGTTGCAAATACCATTTCCACTTCATTTTCAGAACGTGTTGCGACGTCTTCTTCTTTTCCTTTTTCAGAAGAAGCCTGCGCCGGCTGGAAAGAACTGCGAACTGGTGAACCGCTAAAAGGATTGACTGTACCGCTCATATAATTACCCCTTATAAATTTAATTTTTTAAAAATTATACTATTTTCTATGATAAAGAAATTTGCTTTATCAAATTAAAAATAATTGTAATTGTTTTTTTCGTTTAAGTAAATACTTTTTGATAATTAAATTCATTTATATCTTATCGCTTTTGTTTTCTGAAGCGTTACAAAAACTTAACATCCTGATTTGCAGTGTTTTAAAGCGATTAAGAGTCTAGCTTCCTCGTCGCTGAGGATTTTCTCAAAATACTCCCATTGGATGTCGGCGATTTGGGGGTCGAAGCCGCTCACTTTTTGGTCGGCTCCTCCATAGCGCACTCCGATGAAGGGGATGTGGAGGGACTCGAGAGCTGTTGCGACGCTTTGGATGTGGGCCATCTTGTCATCGATGAGGATGATCTGCTTAGGGAGAGTGTCTATATTGCTTAAAAAGGCTTTGAAAACAGGGCCTTTTTCTTCTTGTTGGGCCACAAAAATAATACCGTTGCGATAGATGCTGTTGTGGTGATCGGGAAAAAGGATTGAGCCGGAGATCTCTGAAGTTGCTGAGAAATCGATATGGAGGGATGCGAGCTGTTCGAGGGTCCTTTCAGCAAGCTCAGGGTCCCGCTTGGTCAGGGCGATCAACTGAACGCCGGGCTGGTGCATTTTATGAAGGATTTGCGGGATTGCCGGATCGACATAGCGGACGCTTGTCTTTTTTTGGATGGCGACATAGTGAGGCATCACCATGCGCAGCGCTTCGTCAATGTTGTGGCCCTTGGTTAAAAGATGCTTCAAGCGGTGGCTGAACCATTCGTCTGAGCCAAGATGCTGAGATGTTTCAATCAGGGTGTTATCGAGATCGAAAACGACGAGGGTCCCCTCTGAGACATAATCTAAGACGTGGGCCATATCGGTCGTTTCAATGACATGTTTCGAAGCGAATCCGCTGCAGAGCAGGCATAAGAAGCAAATCAAGGATAAAAGCGTGTTGCGCAGTTTCATAGGAACCTTAAAAGGGTGTTTTAGAATAGCTTTTTATGGAAACCAGAGCTGTTGTTGCTCGATGGCTTGGGCAAGGAACATTTCATGGCCGTAGACCAATGTGCAATTTTTACGGGAAGCTTTTATCAAAAAGGGGGTATTTTGGGGAACGTAAACAATATCCATGACAGTTGTTTTAGGAAGGATCCAACGCTCTTCGATCCACTCCCCTTCCGGGATGGTGTTGATGAGGATCTCATAGCCTTCTTGCAAGATTTGAGGGAACAAAGAGAATCCTCCTCCCCGGCAATGGTAGAGGTGGGCGAGGTGTTCCGCTTTCGAGGGAGTCCTGTTGAGGATGGTGACGCGGGCCCCTCTTTGGACAGCCTCATAGGCAATCGCCCTTGCCGATCCGCCGGCGCCGCAAATGACGAGACGTTTGTCTTTGACAGGGATTTTGTGTTCCAAGGCATTGAGCGCCCCTATCCCATCGGTATTGTGGCCGGTCCATTTTCCATTGTCGATGGCGATGGTGTTGACGGCGCCGATCGCCTTGGCAGAGGGAGAGAGGTCGTCGAGCAGTGGGAGGACAGCTTCTTTGAGAGGCATGGTGACGCTAAGGCCCTTGAAGGGAAGTTTACGGGCGAGCTTGATCCATTCAGGAAGTTCTGACGATGAGACAGGGATTTTGACGTAGACGGCGTTTTCCTTCTTTTTTTCAAAAATGCCGTTGTGGACCATATGTCCGAGGCTTTTGTCAACGGGATAGCCGATCAGGGCGTAGAGGGCTGTTTGTCGGTTGAGCTTGTTGTACCGATAGGGAAGCTGCATCTGTTCGATTGTCAGCTGACCGGGCGCTATCGGCTGAGATAAACAGGCGTAATCAAACGCGTTGCCAATCACAGGCCCAAGGATGCGGGAGATTTCGCCGGTCTGGCCCATCGCAATGCCGATCAGTTTTTTTTGTCCGCTATGGGACCTGACGAAATGGAGCAGGGTAAGCGTGTCAATCGATGAGGTAGCCGTTGTGGCGATTTTGACGATCTGGGCATAGGGGTTGCTCATACTGTGGAGCAGATGGTCGAGATCTTTGGGGGTGTGGGTGAAGTTGTGGTAGGAGGAGATTAATTTGATGTGGGGAAATTGCTGGGCAAATGCTTGAAACTCGTGGAGAGGGACATCGTATTCGAGGTCAAGATAATCAGGATTAAGCAAGCAAAGCTCTTTTAAGAGGGAGAGCCGTTGTTGTTCTGTTCCTTGGAAAGCCCCGCCTTGTCGCTGCGAACGGAGGGTAAGGATAAATTGGAATTGCTTGCGATAGGGGGCAATGAGCCGGTCGATCTCTTCAACTTTGCACTGTTTAAATCGGTCGAGGCGGAGCTCGACGCCTGCCGCTTTCCCTACAGCGCTAGAGAGAGAAGCTTGGGCCTGGGGCAAATCAGGCCCATCAATGATGCAAAATAACATAGACTGCTCCCGGTTAGGTTTTGTGAATTTGGACTCTGGGAGACAAAGCCAAATCGAAGCAAAGCGTTCCGACAGACGAAGCCCTTCCCTAGGTGGGAATGGCAAGGATAAGGATCGATTTGGCAAAGTCGCAGCCAGTCCAAATTCACAAAACTTAACCCGGAGCAGTCTAGAACCTTGACTAGTCACTAGTTCATAGATTACAAATGATGAGATAAATCTTAAAGGTTATTTTCCAAATTATGATGGCTGAGCAAAAACTCACTTTTCATCAACTCCCCTCCCCTATTGCGACTCAAGTCCATTTGGGCCATGGACTTCTTTATTCTCAGAAATGGCTTCAAACGTTGACGGAGTTAAGCGGGCAGCCCGTCGTGGTCTCTGATACGAATTTAAAAGAAGTTCTCGTTGATCGCTGGGTAGCTTGGCTCAATGAACAGGGTGTTTCAGTCCTTCAGTTGACCTTTGCTGCCGGAGAGATGTCGAAAACGCGGAAGACAAAAGAAGAGCTTGAAGACCAGCTTTTTTCCCGTCGCTATGGCAAGGATACGGTCATGATCGCTGTTGGCGGAGGGGTGGCGACAGATCTCGTGGGTTATTTGGCCTCGACGTTTTGCCGCGGGGTCCCCTTGATTTCAGTTCCGACGAGCCTTTTAGCAATGGTCGATGCGGTGGTCGGTGGGAAAACAGGGGTAAATACTCCATTTGGAAAAAATCTAGTCGGAACCTTTTATCCCGCTGCGCATATCGTGATCGATCCCGCAACCCTCCTCACCTTGCCGGAAAGGGAGTGGAGAAACGGGGTTGCCGAGGTGATCAAACATGGGCTGATCCGCTCACCTCGTTTAATCGAGCAGCTTGAAAAGAATGTTTCTCTTTGGAGCCGCAGAGATCCTGCCTTTTTACAGGAAGTGATCTATGAGAGCGTCCTGATCAAGAAGGAGGTCGTCGAAGCGGATTTCCAAGAGACGGGATACCGGCGGGCCCTTAATTTTGGCCATACGGTCGGCCATGCGGTCGAATTGCTTGAAAACTATGCGATCCCCCACGGCGAAGCAGTTGCGATCGGGATGCTGGCCGAAGGGATGCTCAGCCATCGGCTTGGGCTTCTTTCAATTGATGGGCTGCAGCACATTGAGCAAATTTTAAAACAGTACCTGCTGCCACTAAAAGTATCGGATGGAGTGACTATCGAAGGACTTATTTCTGCGATGGCCCTCGATAAAAAGGCGGAGAAGGCAACTCCCCGTTTTGTCCTGCTCGAAAAAATCGGCCAGCCGGCTGCTTTTGACGGGGCCTACTGCACAACGGTTGATCCTGTGCTGCTGCGCGAAGTCTTAGCGTGGGTCCTTTCTTACATTAGAGGTCATGGATGAGTCAATTTCTGATTAAAGCATCCCAAGTGAAAGGGACCATAGCGGTCCCCCCTTCGAAGTCCCATACCCTCCGCGCCATCCTCTTCGGACTGATGGGAAAGGGGAAAACGGTAGTGCGCGGCTATTTGAACTCTCCCGATACGTTTGCAATGTACGAGGCGATCCGCCTTCTCGGCGCGCAGGTCGAAGTGGAAGAGAAGCAGATCGTGATCGAAGGGGTAAATGGGTTGCTTAAAGCTGCCGACGATGTGATCGATTCGGGCAACTCGGGACAGGTACTCCGGTTTATCGGGGCTTTGGCAGGGCTGCTGCCGACCTATACGGTGTTGACAGGCGATCGCTCGATCCGCCATAACCGCCCCGTTAAACCCTTGCTCGAGGCGTTAAAGCAACTGGGCGCAACGGCTGAATCGATGCGCCTCGATGGATATGCCCCGATCATTATTAAAGGTGTGATGCAGCCGGGAAAGACGGTCCTCTCCGGAGAGGACTCGCAGCCTGTTTCGGGGATGTTGATTGCAGCGAGTTTTCTTCCCGGCAAAACAGAGATCGTTGTCGAAAATCCGGGAGAAAAGCCGTGGATCGATTTGACCTTAAGCTGGATGCAGCGGCTGGGCTTGCGCGTCGACAACGACAACTACACCCATTATTGGGTCCATGGCCACGGGAGCTATGAGGGGTTTGATGCTGCCATCCCCGGAGATTTTAGCTCAGCCGCATTTCCGATCGCAGCAGCGCTGGTGACCCAATCAGAGCTGACGTTGCAAAATATCGACATGAGCGATTGCCAGGGCGACAAGAAAGTGATCGAGGCTCTCATTGAGATGGGAGCGCGCATCGAGATCGATGAAAAGCAAAAGGTGTTAAGGGTCAAAAAAGGCTCGCAGCTTCAAGGGAAAGAGCTCAATATCAACGATTATATCGATGCGATTACCATTTTAGCAGTGATCGGCTGCTATGCGGAAGGGACGACTAAGATCACGAATGCCGCAGTGGCCAGGAAAAAAGAATCGGACAGGATCCATTGCATTTGCACCGAGCTGAAAAAAATGGGGGCTGTGATTGAAGAGACTCCCGATGGGTTAATTGTATCCCGCTCTGATTTGCAGGGAGCCTCCCTTAAATCCTACTCTGACCATCGGATGGCGATGTCGCTTGCCATTGCGGCATTAGGGGCAAGCTCAGAGACTGTGATCGAAGGGGTAGAATGTGTTGCAAAAACCTTTCCGACATTTGCACGGGACCTTGCAGAGCTTGGAGCATCGATTCGGGTCAGCGTATGAATGTGATCCTTTTTGGTTTTAAATCCTGCGGAAAGACAACATTCGGCAAGCTGCTGAGCCTCCGCTTGGGCCGTCCTTTTATCGATACAGACCAGCTGATCGAAATGGAGTACGCCCTAATGAAACATGAGAAAAGAACCTGCCGCGAGATCTATGACATGCTCGGTGAAGAGGGGTTCCGCGCTTTGGAGTCCCACGCGCTTGCCGGGCTGCAAAATGTGCAGCATGCGATCATCGCTGTTGGCGGAGGGATGATTTTACACCGCTCCAATTTAGAGATTTTGGAAAAAATGGGGCTCCTCATCTATTTATCTTTAGATGAAGCGACATTGAAAAAACGGGTATTGGGAGCCACTCTCCCCGCCTATCTCGATCCCCTCGATCCGGAAGGCTCATTTGACCGGATGTATCAAAAGCGAAAAACGCTCTATGAACGGGTCAGGGCTGTAAAAGTCGATGTGAGCGGAAAAAATGATGAAACCATCCTCAATGAAATGATCGAGGCAATTGAAAAGAGGTCTTATGGCTAGCAATCAGTTCGGTAATCTCTTTCGGATCACCACATGGGGCGAATCGCATGGCAAAGCGATCGGCGTCGTCATCGACGGCTGCCCGGCCGGATTGGAGATTTCAGAAGAGGAGATTAATGCAGAGCTCAAACGGCGCCAGCCCGGAAGCTCCGCCTATGTTACTCCTCGAGGAGAACAAGATCGGGCCGAGATCTATTCGGGCGTTTTCGAAGGAAAGACAACAGGGGCCCCGATCAGCCTCATCATCTTTAATCAAGATGCCGATTCCTCGAAATATGAACCGATCAAGGACCTGATGCGTCCAGGTCATGCCAATTTCACCTATTTGGAAAAGTATGGGATTTTCGACTACCGGGGCGGTGGAAGGGCATCGGCCCGTGAAACGGCTTGCCGCGTTGCTGCAGGCGCCATTGCAAAAAAGCTATTGAAAGGGCATGGGATCCGCATTCATGCCTTCATCAAGCAGATTGGGACTGTGGCAATCGGCGACCCTTCCATTTTCGATGCCGATATCCTTGAAGAGGCAACGCGCAGAAGCCCGATCTTCTGCCCCGATCCGGCGGCCGAGGCGAAAATGATCGAAGCGATCGAGCAGGTTAAAGCAGAGGGAGATTCGTTGGGCGGGATCATTGAGGCGATCGGTTTCAATCTACCGACAGGCCTGGGAGACCCTGTCTATGAAAAGCTTGAAGCGAATTTGGCTAAAGCAATGCTTTCGATCCCTGCGACCAAAGGATTTGAGATCGGATCGGGATTTCAAGCCGCAGCCATGAAAGGCTCAGACCATAACGATCAGTTCATCGTCAACAAGCAGGGAGAGATCACCAAGGCAAGCAATCTTGCCGGAGGAACTTTGGGAGGGATCAGCACAGGGATGCCTTTGATCATCAGAGTCCCTTTTAAACCGACATCAAGCATCAGGAAGCCTCAGAAAACAGTCGACACGCTGGGTCAGGAAAAAGAATTTAGACTTCCCGAAGGTTCCCGTCACGACCCTTGCGTCACGATCAGGGCTGTCCCGATCGTCGAGGCGATGATGGCCCTTGTGCTGGCCGATGCCCTTCTCATGAACTGCTGCATCCAAGTCTAAGAGATAGATCATTATACCGAAATAACCTGAAGAACCGGGAATTTGGCTAGCGGTTTTCATTAGTTTGATCTGAGGATCCGATCAAAGTTTGGGCGCTTGCAAGTTTCTTCTTCGATTCAGCTCTTGTATATGCCAGCTCTTTTGAATTGGCTCCCTTTTCTAGCCTCTGCAATACTCCATTTAATTTAAAAAGTGTTTCTGGATCATGTCCTGGAAGAGATGCGTAATCATCTATAATTTGCTGAATATCTTTTATTCTCGATAAATGAGCTTTTTTTATTTCAGACTTAATTTCATGAAATTGTTCTTTGTAAATGGCTCTATTGCTCAATAATTCTGCAATTTTTTTTTGATCGGTTTTTTCTAATTTTTCAATTTTTCCATAGAGTTCAGCAACTATCTTTTTTTTCGAATCTGAATTCGAAGTTTTTCCATTTTCCTCATCGACTTCCGCTTGCTCTAACCTTAGCCAAATATCCACGATTTCAGGAAATGTATCCAATGTATTTTCAGCCTGAAATATTTTACAGCCAATGCTACTTGATTTGTTAGAAAGTTCGTTAGTAATTATGTCAGCTCTTCTGTTAATTTCATTAATTTTTTTTAATGTAGTTTTTATATCGATTTTTTGTGCTGTTTCTTTCTCTTCCGTTTTGTCGATTCCATTTGATGGTTCTTTTGTTTTTTTTCTGTTGGATAAGATCGCAACAGATATGGCAAATGGCGTAGCAATCGCTGCTCCCGAGCCGCCTAAGATTGCAACTAGGGTCAAAGAAGGCAGGACGACCTTTACACTAAAGGCGGCCGCTAGAGCAAAAGCTGCGAGATAAGGGGCTAAAGCAAAGACGGCAGCCGCTACTACAATCACTATTAGAACAACGGCAATTGTCTTAGGATGGTCTTTGCACCACTGAAAACACGTGCGCGAACCTAGTTTTCCAACTTGATTTACAGCAGGGAGCGCAGCCTCAGGATTAGGGCCTTGAGGAAGAAAATGAACTTGACCTGATGGCGATGCCATAAAATCCTGATGTTTGATAATTATTAAATTAATTTTATCATTAACTATTAATTAAAATCAACAGGCTGACTGTTGTTTATTTTTTTAGCATAAATCTTATTGTTAGTTAATTAAGTCGTTTGTCGTAAAAAAAAATGTATGAGTCTATGTTTAAAAAACTCTTAAAATCATAATTCATTGTGAGTTAGTGACTTAAAAGGCGTTGTGATTTTTTTCTTGTATAAAGAGAGCACTGTCTTTAGTATCCTTCGCAATTTTCTTGTATTTTTAGGTTATTAATAGCTACAATTCTTTAAATAAAACAGATCGAAATTAATTGAAGGTCTTTATGGCTGCGAATGTAAAAAATGATTTTAATCGCGCGTTCTGTCCACCTTTGCCAGGAAAACCCGGGCCCTATTCATCTGATGGAAAAACACGCTTCCGCGTTTTCCAGTCTCCTCAGAAGGGAGAGACCTGCGGTTATTATGCCCTACAGATCCTGCGCGATCAGAAAAAAATCGGCAAACATGGTTTAGAGTCTCAGGCTGAAGACAGATTGAAAGAAAAAGCCATCTCTGAGCTTCGCAAGGCCCACACAAAACTTGATAGAAAATTTCAAGCAGAATTGCAATTGGCCACCGGCCTGGTCCAGGATTTTTCAGGTCATTGTACGAAAAAAGATGCGCAAGAAATTCTCGATTATCATCTTTCATCCATTTTCCCAAAATACCGAAAAGCCCTTACTGAGACGTTACGCTCTTTTTGCGCACAGAGTGAATGTGACGATTTTTTGGAATATGTTCAGGAGCGTTATGGAAAAGCTCGGTTGGACGTTGATCTGCATTTCCTTGAGACATTTAAATTGCCTCCTGAGAAATGGGAAAAGCCTGTCGCCAAAGGGCTTAAACCGTGGGAAGACAAAACAATGTGGGAACGCGCTGCGTATTTAGCTATGATGACTTTTTTAGTTTCAGCTGAGGCCTATGGTTGCAAATATTCTTTTTGGCATCCCAACCACCAGATCGATGGTTTAATTGAACAATTGAACCTTAGCGGGCCTCATCTAGTCATTGGAGAAATTGGGAAAAGCTATTATGTGGATCCTCCTTCGCCATTTCGCAAAAAAATGGAAGGGCGGTCTGTTTTTTACTGGAAGCCGGGCTCTTCTAGGGCAAAAGACCAAGGCTATCATGCGGTTGTGATCGTTGGAGCTGAAAAAGACAAGCAGCGGGTTTATTTCGTGGATCCGCGCGATGGCTCTACTCCTAATGATCTTAACTCACAAAAAATTTATGCGATCTCCTATGAGAGGTTGCGCACTTCGATCGTTTCTTTAGAAAGAATCAAAGGTAAGATAAAGGCTGATGGCAAGCCGGCCTTTTTGCCCATCCAGCCAAAGACAAATCATTACGCCTTGTACATAAAACGCTGATTTCACTTGATTTGGCGCAAATAAGCCTGTCCAAGAGGAAAGTTTTTGGGATCGAGGGATTTTCCTTCCCGCGCTGCTGCAAATTGATCAATAATTTTAAGGGCTAGTTTCTTGCCCAGTTGCACGCCTTCTTGGTCAAAAGAATTGGTGTTCCAGATAAACCCTTGGAAAGCGACCTTATGCTCATAATAGGCCAGAATAGCCCCCATTACAAAAGGGTCCAACCTCTCCGCAAAAAGGATCCTGTTGGGCCGGTTCCCGGGAAAAACCTGATTGGGGTTCATGCTCTGCTGCCCAACTGCCAAAGCAATCGATTGGGCAAATAAGTTAGAGAGGAGCTTTTCTTGGCATGAGGTGTTGTTATAAACGACATCCTGCCGGTACTGAGAGTCTTTAAAACCGATGAACTCAAGAGGGACGACTGTAGTTCCCTGATGGATCGACTGGTAAAAGGAGTGCTGCCCGTTTGTTCCCGGCTCTCCCCAGATGATCGGCCCGGTGTCGAAATCCACGGGATGTCCCCGCTTATCGATCCGCTTGCCATTGGACTCCATATCAAGCTGTTGCAGGTGGGCGGGAAAGCGCATGAGCGCTTGAGAATAAGGGATAATAGCGACAGTCGGCAGCCCTAAAAAGTTCCGGTTCCAGATACCGAGCAAAGCGGAAAGCAGCGATAAGTTCGATTTAAGATCGCTCTTCATCGCCATCTTGTCCATCGCGTTAGCCCCTCGCAAGAATTCAAGGAAGCGGTCCATTCCTAAAGCAAAGGCCATGGTGACACCTCCAACCATTGATGTCACTGAGTAGCGTCCGCCGATGTAGTCCCAAATGTAAAACGAAGCTAGATACTGTTGAGGATCGTCCATGGGACTCCCCTTTCCAGTCACGGCGACGAAATGATTTTTGGGATTGAGGCCCGCTTTTTTAAAATACTCCTTGGCAAATTGCTCATTGGTCAGCGTTTCTAAAGTCGATCCCGATTTGGAAACGACGACGACAAGCGTTTTTGCAAGATTGATCGAATTGAATATTTTAGCTCCGTCGTCAGGATCGACATTGGAGAGGAAGTGGACCTTTCGGTTGGGCTTATGGTAGGCCTCGAGGGCAATATAGATCGCCTTAGGCCCCAGTTCTGAGCCGCCGATCCCAATTTGAACTAAATCGGTGAACTGTTCCTTCGATTCGATATCATTTAAGAAAGCCCTTAACTTCTCTAATTCCTTATAGGCGAGCTGTGTCGCTTCTTGCGCCGCTTCCGAGTTGATCCGCTGATCGAAAAAATCTCGCATCGCCGTATGCAGAGCAGGCCGTTTTTCACTTTCACACCCTTCAATGAAGTTGACGATCTCCCCATGCTGCATCGCTTCCATTTTTTTCAAAGCCTGGGTCTCTTGCGCCAAATCGCTCAAAGCGCCGAGGACATTGTCAGATACCCGTTCCGTCGCATAGAATAACTTCAGTTTAGCTGCCTCGCTGATCATCGAATCGATTCTTTTTGGAGTAAGGACTCCATCTTGAGTTAAATCAATCGGATCTTCTGCTAGCTCATTCAAACGGACAACAGATTTCAAGTGTCGAAACGATGTCATAAAAATCCTCCTCTAGGACAAAGGAACGCAAAAGCGCGAAGCGAGTATACCGAAATAACCTGAAGAATTGGGAATTCGGCAAGAAGGCTCTTCAATATTTTGATCTGATCGAAAGGGGCAGTGTGCATAGACACGGACTGAGGATCAGATCAAAATATTGAAGAAAAGCCGACGCAGCTGAAAAACCGATTCTTCAGGTTGTTTCGGTATATCAACCTTAAAAGAAAAGATGGCAGAAAAAGCAGATCCAGACAAGGATTTTTTCGTCTAAACCCAACTTGTCCCCTATCTTGCCCCAATACGTCAGCTGCAATACACGATCTGCGGCGTTTCTCTCCTTGCCAATATGAGAACACCTTGGTTTGCTCCAGAACCTTGCACCTTGTGGATTTCGTCTAACGTCTTGGGCGAAATAGGAGACTGTCAACGAACCCGGTTTCCTAGAAGAAAACAACTCTTTCAAAAAGGAATTCTTCCCATTCTCTCTAAGAAAGGCATTAGTCAATTTCTGAATGATTCAACAGGCATCTACGAGCTAAAAAATATGCTGCTCATGAGGGAAAAGGCATTTAAAAAATTTGGCCTTGCGGTAAATCTTCAATTTTGATTAATATTGTGTCTCACAATCGGAGCATAGCGCAGTTTGGCTAGCGCAACTGCTTTGGGAGCAGTGGGTCGGGGGTTCAAATCCCTCTGCTCCGATTGGTTTTCTTTAACGAGTCTTGTTATCAATTCTTTTCTGTGCAATATCTGGCTATAGTTGCAGCCGGGGTTGCCAATGTCAAAGACCCAC
Organism: uncultured bacterium; assembly: GCA_964516795.1. GTDB lineage: Bacteria > Chlamydiota > Chlamydiia > Chlamydiales > Rhabdochlamydiaceae > Acherontichlamydia. Next base: position 6,887 of record CAZEYJ010000046.1, on the reverse strand, counting down.
TTTGGGAAATCTTACAATTTATTCCTAAACCATCAGATTAGGGCTTGTGCTGAAGACCTTCTTGAGATTGCAAGCAGGGTTCATGCATTTGAGGAAAATGAAGGTGATTTGATCCTAACTCATTTGCATCAATTGCATCGGCATGCGGCATCTCCCACCTTTGAAGAAGCTTACCATCCCTTGTTAGACCTCAAACAGTATTTTGATATAACACCCATTGCGTACCAGAAAAACAGGTGCGGACAGACCGTGGTTTCCTTAGCTCAAGCTTTAGAAGAGCTGAACCGGTCTGCAGACCATCGGATCCCCTCCCCTCTTTTATCTGCAGTCATCGACCATGTGAGAGAGGAAATTAGGCCTAATTTTCCTCTGCACATAAAGTTGAAAGAAGTGTGTCGGCATCAATAGCCTCTCCACCCGCTACAAAAAAGCCTTTGAGCATTCGTTTGCCTTGAGCGCTAGTTTGGTCGGGAAAGTAGATCAATTGATCCACATCGTTCCATTCCTCCGTTAGACGTTCTTCGGCAATCAGGCGGAAAGGCTGGCCTGTCTCAATCAGGTGATCGAGCAAAAAAGCCAAGCTGCTGACTAGCGAACCATCGCAATAGCGTTCTTGGGGAAGGCAAACGCCCCGTTTGGGAACTTCTGAAGGCGCCGCGCCAGGCATCCTCTCACCCAACCCGATCCAGCCGCTAAGAGAGCTTCCATGCTGCCATGCCAGCCCTGAAAAAGGGAGGCTGGACCCTCGGATGGCAAAGTGGATATGTTCAAACCGATTTTTTGAGAAGATCAGGGCATTCCTTGCATGAGAAGAAGCGCAATCGTCCAGGTCGATCAGGGCAAAAGGGAGTACAGTGTCGGGAAAAAAAGAGACCAGCCTATGCAGGTAATCAGCTATTAGCGAAGCGCTGTACAAATCTAGATCAAGCGGACTGCCCTCCCCTTCCCTTTCTTCCGCATAACGGGCTTGTACATTGCAGATCCGCTCGCTCCACCGGCTATCTCCCCTATAAATGATCACACCTAGCGTCGCACCGGAAAACTCTTTCCAGAGCTTAGATGTAAACTCCTCAACAGCAACAGTATAAGAGTAAAATGTCGTTTGATCGCCAAGATCGATCGATCCTTGGCCGAGGCCAAAGTCAAACTCCCAGAGAATCCATTTTCCCTGTTCAATGAGCTGCCTGGCCTTTTGCAAAGCCGCCGTCCAGTTGAGATCGTCTTGAGAACGAGCCGCCAATCGGACGACAACGGCATGGGCCCATGGGGAGATCGGCCCCTCCTCATCCTGGATCAAGGGGAAAATGATTTGACCATCCCGGTAACAGTGGAGGTGGTCCATTGTCAATTCAAGCGGAGCGTTCACAGTTGGTCTGTCCATTGAAAAATTGTAAATAGTGGATGGTTTTTCCTTGCTGCCGCCACAGTTGTTCAAAATAAGAGGAGCCGTAATCAGGCCACTCCGTAATGAAGTAGGGGGCGGGGAACACAGGATGAAAAACCTCTTCCTTTAAAAAAGCCTGGGAAATCCTGTTTGCCCAATCGGGGTCGTCGGTTGCTATCGTTGCTTTGGCCTCCGGATGCAAGACCCGGTGGAGCCTTTGGATAAAGGCAGATTGGAATAGGCGGTGCTTGGCGTGTTTTCCTTTCGGCCAGGGATCGGGGAAGTTGACAAAACAGCCTGCGATCGAGCTTTCTTTTAAATAATAATCTGTAAACGGTTCAGCCTCCCCGCAAACGATGACCAAATTGGCCACCTCGCGATTTTTGAGCTTCGACCAGATCTTGCGCACCCGGTCGAACCGTTTCTCAACGGCGAACCAATTGAACTGGGGATGTTCAAGGGCTTTATTGATAATCCAGTCCCCATTCCCGCTGCAGTATTCGATCATCGTCGGGGCGTCCCTGCCGAACAACGCCGGATCGCTGAAATCGGGAAGGGTAAAGCAAGCGTGCTCCTGATAGTATTCTGGGACGTAAAGGACCCGGTCGCCAAGCAAGGGCCTTCGGTCATTCCAGCGGAACGGAGATTTGAGCTGTTTTGGATTCATAGGGGTGCCATTTTTGCACATTTGCCCTTGTTAAAGCAAGTATTCGTTGATCAATACTCTAAAAAATTGATAAGCTGAAAACTGACCTTTAGAATATTCTTTTTAACCTCACTATCTGGAGTTCAAGCAACTATGAGATCCTTTTATCTACTCGTCACAGGTGCTTCCCTTCTTTCTTTCCTATCACTGCAGGCTGAGCCGACTGAGGCTTTTGAGATCCCCTCTTCCACATTAAACCTCTTGTCTGAAGACGATGGGGCCCTTTCCTCTTCGTCAATCGACGAGGAGCTCTCCCTTCTCGACGAGGAGATGGAAGCTTTCGAAGATGAAATTCTTGCCCTTGAAGAGGAGCTCAAACGGGATGCTGAAGCCCTTGGAGAAAGCGACCAGAAAGCGCTCGTGGCCATCGAAATGCCTGAAAACAACCTAGCAGAGACCGTTGCAGCGGAACCTATCGCTGAAGTCGAAGCGGCGCAAGAGATGGACCTCGTTCAAGCGGAGCCTCCTGCCGCTGCCCTGCAAGCAGAAGAAATTGCTGTTTCTCCGGCAGAACCAGCCATCGCTCCCCTCCCTGAAACAGCCTCAAGCGTCATAGCTGAGGCAACTCAGATGGAAGAGTCTCCTGCCACATTAAACATCGAAATGAAAGAAGTGGAAAAAAAAAATGAACCGGTAGAAGTCGACATCCAGCAAGCTTTTGCAGGATCGCCGATTATCTACACCGTCCTGTTAGGGATGTCGATCTTCGCTTTCTGTGTTTGGCTCTACAGCTTGCTTTCTCTGCGCAAAACGGCAAAGGTCTCCTCCACCTTTATCCAAGAGATCAAAAACAAGCTGAACAGCAATAGTTTCGATGACGCCTTCTCTCTCTGCTCGCAACAGGAAAACCTGATCGGCAAGATGGTCGCTACAGGGATCAACGCCAGACGCCACGGACTTCCCGTCATGATCGAGAACATGAAAATCGAAGGCAAGCGCGCCTCTGTCCAGTTCTGGCAGCGAATTGGTCTTTTAAATGATATCGCCATCATTGCTCCGATGATCGGACTGCTCGGAACTGTGCTCGGGATGTTCTACGCCTTCTACGATATCAACCGTTCGATCGAAAGCATCTCCACCCTGTTCGACGGGCTGGGGGTTTCCGTAGGAACAACGGTAGCCGGACTGATCGTTGCGATCTTGGCGCTTATGCTCCACTCTTTTGCCAAATACCACCTCGTCAAAGTGCTGACCATCGTTGAAAATGAAGCGCAGACGCTGGCAACTCTCATCGATGACCGAACAGCTGAATATCAAAAAAGGTAATTCGCTCATGAACATTATCCCTGAAGAAGAGATCAAGAGCTACGGAGGGCTGAATTTAGCCCCGATGGTCGACTTCCTCTTTTTGGTCGTCGCCGTCTTCGCCACCCTTGCCGTCACTCGTGCCGCTCTTTATGACAGCGAGATCAAGCTTGTCAAACTCCATCCCGCCTCTGAAACCTCTTCCGTCGCCGGACAAAATGATAGTTACATTGTCAATTTGAGCATCAATGACAAGGGCGAGTTCAAGTGGATCACCGAGTTTAACGAGTATAGCATTCCAACGATCGCCGGCATAAAGCAGGAGCTCGCTAAGCAACAAGCCTTCGGCCTCATTCCGAAGGACAAGGAGCGAACTAAAGTCCTACTGCATATTGATAAAGCGGCCCAGTGGGAACCGATCGCCCAAGTGATCTTTGCCATTCGGCAGTCGGGTTTCGAGATCCACCCCGTCTACGACATGGAAGAACCCCTTTAATTCTTAAATTAACAGGATAGACAGGATAGAGAAAAAACTTAAATTCCCCATCCTGTCCATCCTTAGATCCTGTTATTTTTCTTAAAACCCCGATTCTTAAAGTTTCTAGGATATTGTAAAGAAATAGCTTTTACAGAATTCGCTCTTCTCGCACAGCGAGAAAAGCGAACTGTTTGATAAGGCTTATCGGGTGGTTGCCTGCGATGGGAGGATGACCAATTTTGGTTGGCCTCTATAGGGCTCGGTAAAGGTGGAGCGCTGGCTCTTCTGCCACTCAATGATCTGCTTGGAGTGGTAGGCGATGCTGGTCTCTTCTTTAAACAAATCCCAGAAGGAGCGGATGTTTCGAGAAAAGTGGATGATCCTCCTGTTATCATAGAACTCATCTTCGCTGACGCCAGGCTCAAGCGGATAGAGCATTTCAGAGCCTCCCAAATACCACTGGATCACGTTGACCAAGAAGATGGCGATCCTTTTTGGAATGAACCAGATGGCTGTCGAGATGTAGGAAGAGATGGTTTTTATACACTGCGGGGTTATTTTGCCGATGCACTTGAAGATCGGCGTTGTCACTAATTGAATTTTAGCGACGATGGGTCCCAATACAGGCAGGTGCTCGAGGTTGGGCACCGAACCCCACAAGACATCAATGGCGGTCATCCGGTTATTGATGGGCTGGTAGCCGACTTCTTGCAACACGGTGCGCATGAGATTGGAGCAATTTTGCCGCATGAACTGGAAGCGGACATCGCCCATGTTGTTCAGCATCTGGATAATCCCATTCGCGCGGGCCGCTGTCAGAGGAATCCCTGTCACGATCCTTTTTTCAAACTCTCGGAATTCTTCATAGTCCCCTGCCTTATTGATTCTGGCAGGGACGGTGGCCATCGGCGCTTTACCAAAGAGGAATTCTTGAGATTCTGCCGGCATCTCGAGGCCAAAGGAATAGAGGTCTCCGTTGGGAAAAATCAATCTCATCACGACGTGGGTGTTCAAGTTTGCGATAAGGTTCTTATTTTTGGGGACATTGTCAATCGTTCTCGAAGCGCACAAGCGCCGGCTGGGAGAGGTGGCAAATTGGATCACGCACTCTTTAGCAACGCCTTGATCGACTTCCGGATTGGTCTCATAAAAGTGTCTTGCAAGGGCAAGGATCTCTCGATATTCCTCAGGGGAGACTCTGTGGATCGGAATCATGTGGTCATGGTTCAACCGGTCGATCGGCATGAGTCCTTGGGGTGACAAATAGGTCCAGAATTGGACAACCTGCCCCGGATAGTCGCGGGATCGGATCATGTAAGTGGAGGGATCGTAAACGACTTGTTCTTTTAACCTTTCCCAGCGGACCCATTCCCCTTGCACTTTGATTAAAGGATGGCCGTCATCGGCGAGTTTGAGGTCGTGGAGTTCTGGATTGTTGACAGTCTGCCGAAACCCGACGATGGAAAAAGCGAGTTCAGACTCGATCAAGAAGCGGGCGCAATCGGCATGTCTTTTAAGAACAGAGTCGGGAAGTTCCAAATTTTTCCATTTTTTATCGATTTTTTCATCTGTGGGGATCTCTGACTGGTGTTCAGCTAATGTTTGCTGGGCAGCCGCTAAATCTCTTAACAACTGCGTTTTTTTAGGACGGACCATCAACTCGATCATCCTTCGCGCGAAATCGGTTGTAGTGGGATTGGTGTCAGCGATCAATGTTTCTGATTCGATCAACAGGTTATTAATGACGGTAACTTCCTTATTCAACAAAGAATAAAGGCCGTTGGAGTTGAGTTGGTTGAGGTCGGAGAGCTCCCGTTCTGTCCGGTTAAGCCATCTGAAGACCTGCTCAGTGCTGATTGGATTGGAAACCGGCTGGGCCGTTTGAGTTCTATTAGTGCAGCAAAAAAGAGATCTAAGTCCGTGTCGAATTTGGGAGACCATAGGAGTTCCTCTTATGTTTTTTGAATGAAAAATGTTCTTTCGGGATGTTGTTCTGCATACTGTTTTTGCCAGCGCCAGACCTTTAAAGTCAGGTCAAAGCTCACTTTATCCGGATCGAACAGGTCGTAAATGGTTGAAAAAAGGGCTTTGATCCGGTTCCTAGAACGGAGCATCCCCTCTTCAAGTGTCATTCCTCCGGGAGGATTGGACTCTTGCTCATAAGTGACTTTCGTTCTCCACGCCCCTAGCAGCAAAAAGAGAGGAGAGAGGATCAAGGAGTAGAGGAAAAGAAGGAGTTTGTGGCCTCCTTTTCGGATCATGGCTGGCGTATGGCGGAAAAAAAAGGAGCCTATTTGATTCAGGCAATTTCGGATACGTTCAGGGAAAAGAAACTCATACACCATGGTCAAAAAATGGTCTTTTGTTTCAATGTCAAGGATTTCAGCTTCCCTTAAAACTCCTATGCTATGAGTGCAGCAATTGCTTACGAGGATCTGGAAGGAATTGTTCTGTTGCGCTTTTTGCTTTACCAGTTCAAATAAACGGACGATGTTCTCTTCTTGAACATCCTTTTGCGTGACATAAAGGTCCTCGGCAAAAAACTCAGAGCTATCCGGGCAATACCATTGCCCTTGTAATGCTGTCAGAGGCTGGAGAGGATTAAAGTGGACCCAAGTCCCTCCCCATCCTATGCTGTAGACTTCACCATCTTGGTAAGGAAGATCAGGATGGCGGGCGTGGAACCCTTCGCCGATCACAATACGAAAGAAGGTATGGCGGGCCCCTTGCAAAAGACGGTCGGCGAAATTCCACTTCTTCCGATTATCGTGCGATGTGATCACTTCAACCCGGGATCTTGCCGGCGGGATATCTAACTTTTTAAAACGTCCCATCCTTTCCATATCATGCCGGTCCTGTTGGACAAACCCCCGATCGAGATACATCCAGTACTGCTTTTTTCCATCCGGCTGCACCGAGTACATCCGCCGGGTCGCCTCTTCAATTTGGATCAAGCTTCTGATCTGCGACCAAGCGACCATTCGGTCATTCATCTTCAAATGCGCCTCTGTTTCCACTGTCCAAACTCCCTCCCGCTGTTTGAGACGAGGGTGCATTTCAATATGATGTTGGTA
>CAZEYJ010000045.1:0-2375 GCA_964516795.1 uncultured bacterium | reverse complement strand
CCTTCGCTGCATACGTTAGTAAGACGAGTCTCTCACGCAGACCATTCGACTTACAGTTCCCGATTTGCAGACTTGGTCCGACGATTAAAATGCAGGGATGTGTTTTCATCGCATTTAGGGTTTCATTTTACGTGTTATAATCAACTGCAGGACAGCCTTGATCTCTCTTTAGAGAAAATGTGGGGCAGTATTCTCAGCATGGGGCAGATCGATTTTGGCAGAGGCCTCGTTCCCTCTAAAGCAAACGAGGTCCGCGTGTGGTTGAAGAACCCTGCAAATCAAGCTAAACTAGACCAAGTGACCCAGCTGGACCTTTCGTGGCTCGGGCTGACAATCCTTCCCCCTGAAATAGGCAAAGTCACTTCCTTGACTCATTTATGGTTGGACCGCAACCGCCTTGAAAGGCTTCCCGGCGCAATCGGGAAACTGTCTAAGCTGACATTTCTTTCCGTAGACCATAATCAATTGGCAAGCCTTCCCAATGCATTCGGCAAGCTCACAAGTTTAAACACGTTGGACGTGAGCCATAATCAATTGAGAGAGGTTCCGGAGCCAGTTTGTCATTTGCCCCGCTTGTCTACCCTTGCCCTCAATCATAACCGGTTGGAGAACTTGCCCCAAACTTTTGATCATCTCCGGCAGCTTTCGACGCTTTCTCTTGATGATAATCAGCTGAACAGGCTTCCGAATACAATTGGGGAGTTTCCCCATCTCATTTCTTTTTCGGCGGCCAATAACCGGTTGACAAGCGTTCCTCCTACAATCTGCAATTTTAAGGAGATGAGGATGTTTTCCCTTGAAGGAAATCCTTTGATGTTCCTTTTGGACCGCAGCTTGAATCAATACATAGAAGCCAGCAGCGGAAACAATAGCTATTTTTTTCAGGAATTTATGCGTGAGTTTGCCCAGAAATATTGGAGCTGTTTAGACTATTCAAGCCGTTCTGCAATGGGGGGATTATGTCAAGAGATCCATCGAGGAAGAGACTCAGCTGCCCTTGAAGAGGCTTTTGAAGGGCTTTCCGGTCAGAGGAAAAAGCAAATTCATCACGCATGGGAAGCTTTAGGCTCCCCTTCATCCCAATCGGAAGAGGGGATGTTTGCTGATCGCCCTCGTTTTGTCAAAGCGGTTACTACAGTCATCCGTAAGCAACTTGAAGCGATGCCGTCGGCAAAGCGGGCTCAGGTTTATTTTGAGGTGGCGAAGTTAGCCGGGTTTCCGCGCGGACAGTTCAAACGTTATGAGAAGCATGTCGAATGGGGGAGAAAGCATGCGGCTGACAATATCATCCAGTTGGTCGATGTGATCGAATTAATGAATCAATAATTAGAGAGGAAATTGTAAAACTCCCTCCAGAAAAAGGAGTATTTATGGCAGCTTTGCATCCGGTTGCTGCAACACCTTCAATAGGGCCTGTTTTTGTTAAAGGGGAAGTCAGGGAGCATTACGCTCATGAACTGGGAGAAACAGCTTCTCTTACAGATCGCGTATTTCAAGATAAAAGCGCAAGCGTTCAGCTCAAATTTCGAGATTATCAACATGCCAATCCGCTTAAAGTTGCAGCGCCTCTTGATCATGACGTTGTTGTTGAAAAATATCGGGATATGATCCAGGAGCATGTGGAAAGAAGGATCTTCTTTTTTTTCCAGCAGCTCATCGTCTGTTATCAGACAAAACTTCATTTTGAGGCTTCCGGGGCAAAGGACCAAGCTAAATCAGCCGATCGGATTGTTTTGACGGTCAAGGGAAAGCGGGAAGTGCTGTCGGCGCGGCAAGCCGCTCATAGCAGTACGCTGCCTTGCTTGATTGCCTATGACCAACGGCAGTGGGAAGCTTACCAGGATGGGGATCGAGCTATTCCTCAAGGGATTGTATTCCTTAAAGGGACCGATTACTATCGCAGCGCCAATGCAACGATGAACATGCCTAAATGGATCAATGATGCAGATCGAGAGATCGATGAGAAAACAAAAGATTCTTTGCTAAGGGAAAAGGGGCTTGCGATTGTCAATCGGGCTTCGCAAGGCAGGATCGCTCCTGATCGGGGGATTCTCGAGTTTTTAGAAGAAGCGTTAGAGGAGGTCCGGTGTGCAAAAGAGCGTTTGGAAGAGAAGGACAAAGATCCTGAAGTGCAACAAGTGCTTGGAATGTACGAGGAGTATTTTGCCGAGTTTCAAGAAAAAATTGAATCGGACCCTCTTTTTTTAGAGCATTTTTTAAACCTCAAAATCGATTCGAAGGTGCACAATCAAACAGCGCAGCGTAAAATTTTGCAGATCCGCTATGCGGCAATCCGCAATTCCCAGGTCTCCCAAGCAAAGATGATCCAAAAAGTAGAAGCCGTCAGGAAGCAAATCCTTGGAGAGGTCCAAGGG
>CAZEYJ010000044.1:0-1956 GCA_964516795.1 uncultured bacterium | reverse complement strand
AGTCAACCATCATCCTAAATTCCATCGCTTTATAGTCGATCGATTGTAGGAATGAATGCTCGTCACTTGGGATAAAGCAGCGTCTTACAATGAAAGGAAGAGTGAGGTCAGTATTTTCTGCTGATGGTAGGTTCTGTAGATTTGGCTCTGAGTAAGATACCCTGCCATGGATCGTTCCACCCTGCCTAACGTTCGCATGAATAAATCCACTGGGGTCAGCAAATCTTAAAAAGTTTCCATAGTAGGTGTGCGCAAGTTTGTATGCGTCTCGATACTCCAGGACTGAATGGGCAAGCGGGGAATTAATTGCTTCTAGGACTTCATACTTAAAAGATGGATTTCCTTTTTCAGTGAGAGGAGGAGTAACGCCCGCTGCTTTGAAAGCGGCTACTAGGACTTTTCTACCGTCTTGGAACGGTATTCCCGATATAGCTGCAAATTTCTCTGCCGCCTTCTTATAATTTCGCTCCTCATGTCGAAAACCATCTTCTGCATAAGATCGGTCAATTCGAGCCCCACGTTGTTCCATTCTAAAAAATGTTTGAGTAGCAGCAATCTCATTTTCGGCAACCCTCTTAATGAGTCTAGTGTACCCCTGGGGAGCGTGACTGTCTTGTTTTTTGATGGATTCTAATTGGTATTTACAGAGAGCTAGAGTTAATTTCGCATCGTGCTCAGCGTAAGGTTGGATTATTTCTAGTGGCACTTTATCGTAATGTAAAATCTCAAGAGGTTCAGAAGCTCCTGGAATGGTGATAAAAGTTTTACATTCTTCAGGATGATCATCTATGTATTTTTTAACTTTGTCGTCCTTAGTATCTTTCAAACAAATTTTTGCAAGAGTCTCAAGCTTGTAGTTTGGATAGATATTTTTTTCTACTCTACCTAAAGCCATTGTGCAGTAGACAGTCCCACCTAAATAGAGGTCCTCATTCGCTAGAATTGATTGGTCAAATTTTGCATTGTGGATTGCCCAAGAGTGAAGGCGGGATGAAAATACGGAATCAAACTCTTCTAGGTATTCCCGCGGCAATACTAATTTTTGTGAGAGCCCAGGGTAGTTCTTAAAATTAAAGTAATAAGTCTCTCCGTCCAATTCATCTTCAGCGATAATGAGTGAGAACAGTTTTGACTTATCAATTCCGTTGTCTCTTAGAAAAATAGACCCGTATGGAAATAAACCTGTGGTTTCAGTATCTAGTCCCCTAAGCTTAGGAGTCTTAAGTAACTCAATTACTTTAGGAAACTCCCCCCGTGTGACTATCATCCTAGTACTACAGAGTTCTCTTGAAAGATTCTAAGTCCTGGTATATCTCGCGCGCCTGAACCAATAGCCCTTCTGATTGCTGTTTCATCGATGTAAAAAAACTCATCAGGAACCAGATCCTTATTTGTGATTTCGAAATTCCATCTTTTACGGACTGAATCGATTTTCTTTTGTTCAAGCTCCTTTTGCTGTTGTGCGAGCTGCTTTTCTTTTGCTTCACGTTCGATCGCTGCTTTCGCTTCTGCTTTCTCTTGTTCATGTCTAGCCTTTTCCTCTGCAAGTCTTTTGTTCTCTCTAATGAGTGCTTTCTCTTTAGCTGAAGCATCTTCCATTTCTTTTTTAGCTTTAGCTTTGATTGCAGCCATTTCCTTTTCATGAGCTTCCTTAATCGCAGCTTCTTTAGCTCTAGCTTCCTCTTCTCGCTTGCGTGCTTCAGCCTCTAGCTTCTTAATCTTTTCTCTATTCCTACGCTCTTCCTCTTCTGCAAATTTCGCAATCTCATTCTTCACATGGAGTAACGCGGGCTCTACTGGAGCAAGCAATTCTTTCGCGTGATCAGAAATCTCTTTCGCCTTCATCTTGTAAGGCTCTTGAAGTTCTTTAGAAACCCGTTCAATTTCTTTTTTAGCCTGATTTAATTTTCCACCTAACTCCAGGGCATTTTCTTTAGTGGCGAGTGATGTAACTCT
>CAZEYJ010000043.1:0-7139 GCA_964516795.1 uncultured bacterium | reverse complement strand
GGGTCTCGAAGTGCAGATCGGTTTTATTTTCCAGGAGCAAACACTGTGTTTGGTCGAGGAAGTCTGATTTAAAGCCGACAGACGAGGGTTTCGGCTGGCGGTAGGTAATTTTAAACTTGTAGAGGCTGCGTGTCAGCGATTCGGTGATCAGGTCGGAGGCGATTTGGAGGAGGCCGAAGAGATAGCGGTAGGGGACCCGGTTTGGTCCTAAGATGGCGATCGCTCCTGCTGTCGATTGGTTGATCTTGTAAGGGACGGCGATGACGGAGCAGGCGGTTGCCATAGGAGCAAACGGGTGGAGATCGTCGCCGATCCAGCAGCTAAGGCTTTCGCTTTTGCAGCATTCGTTGAGGATCGAGCGGAGCTGAGAAGCATTTTCAAAGAGGGAAAGGCCGTTGGCAAGCGCTGAGGCGTCGTTAAAATCGGGATAGGAGAGGAGTTTGGAAAAACCTGTTTTGTAAATATCTTCTGAGCTGAAGTTGGTGTAGCTGACGATATGGCGGAGCATGGCTTCTTTATAAAAACGGCCGGCGAGCGCTTCTTCTTCTTTATCCAGCGTGGGTTTGTCGAGGCCTGTGATCTTCCAGGTAAAATATGACTCGAGCCGTTTGAGTGTGAAGTTGCTGAGCTTTTTTTCTGAGCGGAGGATTTCTGTGTGGACGAGGCCGAAATCGGTGATGAGGGCGACCAAGCAGCGGTGGTTGTCGATCGCAAGGAGTTTGATATCGAGGATAAAGTCTTGGTCGAAGCGGGGAGATGAGAGGAAGACGGCGCATTGGGTCAGATCGCTGATGAGTTCTGCCGCTTGCTGCAGATAGGCTGCCACTTCCCGCCCTTCTTTGAGCAGGTTGTCGCGCAGTTTTTGTTTCTCTTTTTCGTCGACGATCGGTTTGTCCCGGTGTGTCTGGGCGTAGAGCTTATAGGCTGTTGGAGTGGGGATCCTTCCGCCTGAAGAATGGTGCTGCTTGAGAAGCCCCTCTTCTTCAAGTTTGGAGAAGTAGTTGCGGATGGTCGCCGAGCTGAGCATCTCAAACCCATTTTCTCTCAATGTGTTCGAGCCGATCGGCTTGCCGGTCTGTAAAAAAAGCTCGATCAACCCGAAAAGAACGAGCTTTTCGCGCTGGTCTTTGGCAGGTTTTTTCTGGGTGATCGGTTTCATAGCAGGATCGTGTTCTAAGGCATGGGTTAAAAACGGGGCCTACTGGTTAGTGCGTTGACAGAACGCGCTGTCCACTGTGTGCTGCTCGGTTTTAAGCCATGCCGATTTTATGTTTCTAGGGATCAGTATATCAGGAGGGGTAGGAATTGGCAAGAAAATTTAGCACTCTCAGTTAAAGAGTGCTGATTTTGTTTGCAAGCTATTGATTGTCAATAATTTGCTAGGATTGATTCCCGATGACCTTGGGATCGGAAGCAATCAGAGGGAGGACATCGATGAGGGATGGGGACCATTCTAGGCCCCTGCTATAGACCAGCCTTGAAGCAAGGTGGCAGGCGATGATCGCTTTTTTGTGTATATCGGGGACTTCGAGCAAGACCCTTTTGAGATACCTGCCTCTTAGCAGCGGAGGACAGTAGTTCAGCAGGCAGCGGATCAGAGGGTCGTTGGGGTCGTTGGAGAGGGTGACTCCCTGCAGATAGCTCAAAAGGCTGTCTTTATAGGCGTTAATCCGTTCAGAGACCCACTCTGAGATGTCGGTCAAGAATGCCCCTCCTTCTTGATGGGTTTTGAGGAGGACCTGGGCCTCATCCCTTGCTTTAGAGCGGATGATATCGAGGATTTCTGAGACGATCTCCGGTTTTTCTTTCAAAAACTCCTCTTCGGAAAGAGCTAGGCTGAAGAGGACTTCAAATGAAGAGCAGATCACTCCTCCTTTATTGGCGGAGCTGTCTTTGATGATGATGACCCCTAACTTTTCTAGCGAACGCCTTGCCCAGGGGGTAAGATAGAGGTTGGCCCCTTCCACGATCGCGCGCGATGTTGGCTTTCCTGTTTCATCAAGGAAGTCTTTCACGTTGTTTTCATTGAGTGTCCTCGGTCGTCCGCCGCCGGGAACGAAGATGTCGGTCTTAGTTTGATGGACGTTGTGCCTGATGATGAAGTTCATCTCATTTCCGCTTAACCAATCTTCAATGACTTTTCCTTCTTTTTTTCTCCAGCAGAGGGTTTGTTGGGCGTAAGCGGTCTGCTCCCGTTTTGTTTTGTTGTCGAGCAAAAATCCTTTATCGTGGAGCTTTTCCGGAGGATAAAAACGGATCGGCTTGCCTTGCTTGAAGAGTTGGGCAAGTGATTCGAGATCCAGTCCGATCGGATCGAAGATCGTTCCCGATCCATCGGTCAGAGCAAGAAGTTTGGCTGTGTTGGGATAGAACCGGTAGAGGTTATAGATCTGGTTGCCGGCGACATCTCCATCAGGCCCTCCGGTCATCTTGATGGTGAAGTTCTGCTTGTAGGGATCGATCCCCATGAACTTCAAGACCTCTTCCATGTAGACGTTGACTCCAAGCGAGGTGACCCCATATTCTTTGTGGTTGATCCCGGCTCCCGGTTTGCTCGAAATGAAGGCGCCGCCCGGCTTATAATCGTAATACTTGCTGTACCAAGCGATCCATTCGATCATTTCATTGTGCATGTTCTCATCGGGGCCCAAGTAGATATACTCAGGTTTGCCCCAGTAATCGACGATCCCTTTGGGACGGAGGCTCCCGTCGGGGTTGCAGTTAATGATGGTCAAGAAGCTTTCGATATAGGAGCGCTGGGTCTGATGGAGGTATTCGAGCTTTTGCTCTGTGTGGAAAGTTTTGAGCTTTTTCAATGCTTCTTCTGCATCGAGGCCAGCCTCTTCCATTTCTTTTTTGTAGACCTCTTCTTCCGCATAGAGCCTTTCGTAGGGTTCTAGGAAGATGACTCCTTTGGCCCCTCCTTCGGGTATGTCTTTGTTCTTTTTGTTTTGGGTGTAGGCAAGGTGGTAGCATTCAGAGAAGACATTGTTCCTTTCGGCCACCATCTGTTCCATCCGTTCGGGGAATACGGTCCTTAAGCCTCCTCGTGAAAGATCGCGGAAGCGGATATGGAAGCCGAGGAAGTAAAGTCCTTTCATGAAGAAGACTGCATAGGGAAGTTCGGGGAACTTTTCTTTTCTATTGAAAGGGATTGTCTCGAGATAGTTTGGATTGAGGCGGAAGCTGAACGCTGTTTTGTTGTTCCGGAAGAAATTGGTCTTCAAGGTGAAGTCGACAAAGTGCATCGCCTGTCTTAAAATGTTCTTTCTCCGTGTGTCGTTGAGCTCGTTGCCCGTATCGAGGTTGTCGACGAGCTGCATGAAAGCGTCGCGTGTTTTGGCGTATTCTTCGATGTTAAACGTTGCCGGGTTGAACTTTTGTTCAAAAGCCTGGCAGAGCTTGACGATGAGCTCCGGGTGGCGGCAGATCCCCTCTTCGATATGGTTGAGGGCGTACATGTTGATATCGACATGGACAAGGGCTTGGTGGACGAAACTGACGGCTGTTTTGACGAAGTTGCCTTGGTTGCCGGTAATGAGTCCCGAATCGACAAACACCGATTCGATCATCTCCATCCCTTCAAAATATTTCAGCGTCACAAACTCTTTCAAAAAATCGTCGATGTTCGCCTCTTCCCAGGCGGCGCCCCCTTTGCGCCCATGCAGCCCCAAGGACAGGATCAAAATGTTCTGCCGGCTGTAAGGATCGATATGGGTCGCATTGACCCGTTTCATGGTAAGCCCGTGCCGATGGATCATCTGGGCCATTCGGTAGAGGAAGTTGTATTTAGGAACATTCCTCCAAGCAAAGACGATCTGCATCGAAGGGGTCTCTTTTTTCTCCATCCAGTCTTCATTGTAGCGCACCTCGTACTGGCAGTTGTCCCGGGCTTTGGCGCGGAAGAACATGTCCAAGGCCAAAATCAGCCTCTCTTTTGTCAGCGAGCGGAGGAAGCGGGAGCCGAGCTGGCCGATCAGTTTACGGAAGTCGGCGTCGGTGACGTCGGGATTGCGCGCTTTGACTTGTTCCAAGATCTCTTTCTCTTTTTCAGGAGGGAATAGCTCCTCTGACACGGGTTCTACGGTTTCGGCAAAGACGATCACTGCGATGCGCAAATTGTCGGTGACTTTGGGAAAAGGAGGAGGCGCATTCGAGATAAAGGCGCGGTAGTTCTTGATCGCATAACCTTGGTAGTGCTTGAGGACTTTAAGGTCTGCGTCAGGGCTGTCCAAGCAGAGGACAAAACCGGTATGCTTTGTGTGGATCTGAGAGTAGTTGTCATTGAGATTGAAGCCCATCAGGCTATGGACAATGAGCAAAACGTTCTCCCGGTCGACCTCTTCAAAGAAGCTGGGGGGCATGTGCTCTTCGATCCAGAGATAGAATTCCTCGAATTTTTTGCTTTCTCTAAGCACAGCTTGCTGCAGCTGCTCCTTGCTCAATCTCTGAGATGCCGGCATGAGGAAGACCTCTTTTCTTTGATGCTGATCTTTAATAGAACTGATTTGAAAAAATAATTCAAGTATTCAGAGAGGGAATTTATAAATCTAGCGATAAAATAAAATTTAATTTATTAAATATAATTATTTTATTTATAAATAAAGCGATAAAAAATATATTAAAATATTTATTTGTAAATACCGTTTTCAATAAAATCTATGTTTTAAATATTGAAATTATTACTAATTTGAAATTAAAAACTTGCAATGGTAAAATCTATTTGTATCTTAAAAATAATGATAATATAAGGAATTTAAAATGAGTTTGTCAGTTAAT
This sequence comes from uncultured bacterium, assembly GCA_964516795.1. GTDB lineage: Bacteria > Chlamydiota > Chlamydiia > Chlamydiales > Rhabdochlamydiaceae > Acherontichlamydia. The sequence continues at coordinate 2,360 of CAZEYJ010000043.1, read as the reverse complement.
TTGAGTTCTTCATCAACAGATCGTCTCTATCCCCTCATTGCGGCTTCTTTTGTACAAGGGAAAGAGGAAGTTTCACAGCATGCCCCCATTCAGCTCCTTCCTCTTGATGTCTTAGGGATTATTTTTCATTTTGCGACGAATAGGGGAAGGGATGGAAAGGCCCTTTCCAGCATTCGGGCTGTCAACTCCGAATGGCGCAACATTGTCGACATCACCGTCCTTGGGCCATGCTGGGGAAGACTTCAGCAAAGGATCAAGAATCCCACTCTTCAGGTTGTGGTTGCCAGCAGTGTATTTGTTGAGCGCTTTGTCGCCGGCGTGATCCGCTCAGCCTTGGGGGCTGAGGCCGATGGGTGGGATACCGGCAATTTTGCTCGATTTTCTCATCTGACCCAAGAGTTAAGAGCCAAAGGCGCCCCGATTCCCAATGCTCATGCGGTGTTTGGATTTGAATGTTCTGCTTATGATGAAATGGGGTGCATACTCGATGACCTCGATGACAGCCTTGTAACCCTGTGGGAGCGTGTACAGGGCCAGGCGCGGATTCATTTCGAAGAAGGTCCGGTCCCCAACGATGAGCAAGAGATTCGTCAATGGCTGAACGATCCTGCCAATGGAGAAAAAATCGCCCAGGTGACTCGTTTAAATCTATCCGGGACTCGTTTAAATCTATCCGGGAATTTGTTGACCGTTTTTCCGGCTGAAATGGGGTGTTTTTCTCATTTGACCGAGCTGAACCTTTATTACAATCAATTGACGCGTCTTCCCGAAACAATCGGTAGGCTCACTAAGCTTAGAGTGCTTTCTTTAGACTCGAACAAGCTGATAAGTTTGCCGGAAACGATCGGCATGCTCTCTCAGTTAGAAGAGCTTTACCTTTCTTATAATCAGCTGGTCCGTTTGCCTGGAACAATCGGCAATCTCTCGAAGCTAAAGAAGCTTTATCTTGAAGGAAATCCGTTAACAAGCCTTCCAGAATCGATCTGTAAGCTCGTTCAATTAGAAGCTCTTTTGCTTGATCCTGATGTGTTCTTTTTTGTTTTAGATCGAGATTTTCAAAGCCGCCGTGCTGGTTATATGAGTTTGGATCAGCGTCGTGGTTTGACCTATCGGGACATAGCTGAGAAATACAGGGCTTGTGCAAGCTATGTATGCAGATCGGCCCTAGCTTCATTGTGCCAAGAGATCCACCGCGACAGTGAAGAGCAGGTTCTTCGCAACGCATTTGAAAAGCTCTCTGATGAGATGCAGCAGAGCATTCGTCAAGAAGCAGTTGATGCTCTGCATCCGCATACTCTGCCATCTGAAGTTCCCGATCTATTTGCCGATCGAGCACAATTTGTGGAAGCTGTCGGTCGGGCGCTTAAACGCAAGCTCTACAGCTTTTCTCATGATCAATGTAAGCAGCTTTATCGGAATGTCTGGGATTTAGCTGGCCAGTCGGAGAACGCAGATCGGCAAGGTGTCTCAGACGGCTTCATCTGCCGATGGGGAGAGACCCATGCTGAAGAGAACATCATCCGTTTGATCGATGCGATGGAATTAGTTGTGAAAAATCCTTCATTTTAAGGAGTTTGGTATAGGACCACCCCGGACTAACAAAAAATGTGTTTAAAAAATGTCCAATTTATTGTACAGTAAGGGAAAGGATTTCGGAGCCTTGCGGTGTACGAACTTCTCAAAACTCCAGAATTTGAAGACTGGTTGGGGGAACAACCACTTAAGTCTAGATTGCAGGTTGAAGAACGCCTTCTTCATATCGTGTGTGAAGGACATTTTGGAACATGCAAGCACTTGACAGATCATGTTTGGGAATTAAAATGGGCAAATGGAAGACGTGTGTATTATGCATATCTCGCTGAATACAATATTTTACTTCTCTTAGGAGGAAATAAAAATGGCCAAAGCAAAGACATTACTCAGGCGAAAAAGATCCTCGGAAAATACGCCGAAACTTCGCCTCAAAAAAGGCGTTAAGCTGTCTAGGCATGATCCTTTCAAAACACTCTTAGATGAAAAACTTATTGCTCAAGCATTTTGGGAATGTCTAAAAGATAACGATCCTGAAGGCGCGATGCAGGTTATTTCTGCTCACCTCAACGCTCTGAACAAAGTGCTTTTAGTCGAAAAAGCTGATATGCCTCGCTCTACTCTTTATCACAGTATGAAAAGTAAAAACCCCACGCTTAGAACCGTAGCTAAACTGATTCATTGCAGCCTATAAGAGACAAAATTTAAAAGTTCTAACTTTTAAGAATTGGGTTCTCTATACTGAAACAACCTGAAAAATCGAGAATTCGGCAAGAAGACTCTTCAGTATTTTGATCTGATCCGAAGGGGTGGTGTTTATAGACACGACC